>CAWVZQ010000578.1:0-2307 GCA_963934405.1 uncultured Opitutales bacterium
TAGCCTTGAATTTTCTCTTTGGAAATAGGGGGTTGGGGACTTTGTGTGTTTTTGCGCAAAGTTTCACTTGCAATACCTACCAAAAGCGATTGGCTGACCTTTCCTATTCTGATTCTACATTAGCACAACCTCCGCGCGTATGAACATTCCCTTTCCCCTTTCATCTGGCAAATCCCGTCAAGCCAAACTCTTCTCGACCATGGGAACTGCGATAGCAGCCTTACTGATCCTTGTTGGTCTGCCCACTTCGAGTTACGCTCAAGCCGCAGGCCAGACCATAACGCAAGTCGCCTTTACCATGCCGACCGAGTTGGAGTCAGTCCTGAAAGGTCTCCATGGCGGAGCCCAAGATTTAGTCGGTTTACCTGTTGCATCTCCCAAGGCTTCGGCTTTTGCCGATAAGGTATCCGCTCATCTGCGGAAGAAAGGCTATCCGTTTGCCACCGCCCGGGCTACCTCCGATCCCGCCAACCCCGGTCGTCTTACCGTTGGGGTAAAAGCTGGCAAGATCGGCGTAGGCAATGTCGACGGAAACGCTTGGCTGTCCAGCGAAGGCATCTTGAAGTCAATTCTTTGGACTGAGGGCGAGGTCTTTCATTACGGCAAATTCCAATCCGCCGCCTCCGCCCTTAATCGCAACCGCTTTGTGAACGTCGATTCTAAGTTGCGTCCACGTCGTGCTGACAACGGCGAAATTATCGTGGACGCCGATTTCAAAGTCGATGATTCCTTGCCCGTTGTTTATAAGGCTAAAATAGCCAACGACGGTACTGCAGAATCATCCGGTTGGCGTGTTTCTGCTGGATTCGACTTCATCGAGCCTTTTGCCGAATCCGACAAATTCTCTTTCAACTGGCTTACCGACGCCGAGAATTTAAATTCTTATTCTTCGCAATATTCGGGGTCCAATAACGATAATTTCAGTTGGGTCGCTTTCCTTGGCTATTCGGATTCTGAATATGATCAGTTGATCTCCCCCGTTGCTCTTGATATCAGCGGAGAAGGTTTGCACGCAGGTTTTCTTCTGTCTCACCAGTTTGCCCAATATGGATCGAGCAGTGTTTCTTGGAACCTGGGTCTTACTTATTTGGACCTGACCAACAGGGTTAGTTTTGGCGGTCTTCCTGTTTCTGATCAGAGCCTTGCCTTCGTCGTACCACGAATTGGCCTTCAAGGAGTAATTGATAGTCGGGCATTTTGGTCTCTGAGCCTTCTCACCGATGCTGGAAGCAGTGATGATGCGGATTTATCCTATCAGCGGCCCGGAGCTTCTTCCGGCTTCTTTGCCACTCAATTCTCGCTAGCCGCTCTTCAACGCCTTTCTCTTCAGCGTAACAGCCTTGATTTGTATTTCAATCTGGCCGGCCAGATTGCGAACGACCCACTCCCTGCTTCGCTTCAAAAAGCAATTGGCGGTGTCAATACCGTAAGGGGTTATGAGGAGCGAGAAGCATATGGTGATCATGGCGTTCATTTTAACACTGAATTGAGATTTGGCTCAGCTCAGGGTCGAAAGATATCCAATTACGGAGTCATTCATCCCCTCTTCTTTTATGATTTTGGTTACGTCGCATCAGAGGATTCGCTTTCCGCCAAAGACGACACCACCACCATGCACAGCTTGGGTGCCGGAGTAAGATGCAATTTCAAGTCTTCGGTCGATATCGGACTCCATCTCGGGGTGCCATTGAAGGATACCGCTGACAGCGCAGCTAAAAATCCAAGAGCGCATTTCAGTTTCGACTTTCGTTTCTAATTCCCACTACCCCCTTTTATTTTTACGACCCACCCGAATATTGTCCCTATGAAGAAGATGCAAACTTCCAACTTCTCTAAAAACTTTCGCCGGATTCATGATCGCAACCGCCGCTGCCTTCGCCGTGTCGGACGAGTTGCTCTCAATTGTGTGAAAGCAACCTCAATGTCCCTCGGACTCCTCGTTTTTGCTCTGGGTTCACCGGGCCAGGCATGGGCTGCGAATCTTCCTTCGGGAGCGACTGTCGTTCATGGCGCTGTAGACCTTCAGCAGCAAGGGAATGACGCCCTTCGCATCCTTCAAGGATCCCAGTCGGCCATTGTCAACTGGCAGAGTTTCGATATCGGTGCAAATGCTCTCGTCGATATCGTCCAACCGAATATCGATTCCGCGCTTCTATCTCGCATAGTTGGCGGTAACCCCAGCGAAATTCTAGGTTCCCTTAACGCCAATGGTCATCTGTTCCTAGTCAATCCTAACGGCATTATATTTGGAAAGGACTCAACTGTAGATGTTCACGCCCTTATCGCTTCTACTCTTGATATCGCCGA
>CAWVZQ010000579.1:0-2304 GCA_963934405.1 uncultured Opitutales bacterium
AAATCGATCAAGGTGCCGACCAAGATCATTAAGACGGTGAAAGGCACGGGTCAGCTGACGGTTGAGGCATGGGTACGCCCGGCCAACCTCAAGCAGAATGGCCCGGCCCGCATCCTGACCATTTCCAGAGATATCTCCAACCGTAACTTCACCCTCGGTCAGGATGGAAACAAGTACGACCTTCGCTTGCGAACGAGCAACGCAAGCCTCAATGGTCTGCCCTCGCTCGCTTCGCCGGTGAAGAGCGTGTCCACTGAATTAACTCACCTGACCTATACGCGTGAACCTTCGGGCAAGGCGCGTCTTTACCTTAATGCCAGGCAAGTGGCTGAAAAAAACATCTCCGGCGACCTCAAGGACTGGGATGGGAACTACCGCTTGGCCCTTGGCAACGAGTTCTCCAACAACCGAGCGTGGCTAGGCAGTTACCATTTGGTCGCGATTTACGGCCGCGCCTTGTCGTCGCAAGATGTTAAAAAGAATTTCGAGGCCGGGGCAGGGGCGGACACTGCCGATCTGTTGGCGACCCGCAAGAGGGAAGAAGGCGGACGCCTTTTCGAAACCCAGGTGGCTCCTTTGCTGGCCAAGCATTGCCTGGAGTGCCATGATGCCGCGAATCGCAAGGGAAAGCTGGACCTGTCGCGTCGGGTTTCGGCTTTCGCGGGTGGATCGGAAGGCCCGCCCATCGCGCCTGGCAAACCGGACCAAAGCCTTCTCTGGGAAGTGGTCGAGAGCAACGACATGCCGAAGAAGCGCACGGCCTTGACGGCGGCGGAGAAGAAGGTGTTGCGCGACTGGATACAGGCGGGGGCTCCCTGGACCTTGGATTACGTCGATGCGGCTACCTACGTCCATGATTCCCATGGCTCTGAAAACTGGGTGCGCAGACTGACAATTCCCGAATACGTTGCCACGGTCAAGGCGGTCACCGGGGTGGAGATCGAGGCCGAGGCTCGCCGTTTGTTGCCACCCGACATACGGGCCGATGGTTTCAGCAACACGGCCTACAACCTCAAGGTCGACTTCAAGCACGTCGAGGCCTTCGCCAAGTTGGCCGAGATCATCGTCAAGCGAATGGACGTTTCTGCCTTCGCCAAACGTTTTCACAACAAGCTGACCCTCGACAAGCAAACCCGAACCTTGATGGAGAAAATGGGCAAGTGGGTGTTGCGTGGCCCCTTGGCCGAGCGTGAAATCCTGCTTTACCGAGGTATCGCCAGCACGATGGCCTCCGGGGGTGGCAATTTCAATGAGGCGGTGGGCAGCGCCATCGAGGCCATGTTGCAGTCTCCCCGGTTCATATATCGCATAGAGGATCAGCAAGCCGAAGGATCGGTCGAAGAATATGAATTAGCTGTTCGAATGAGTTATCTCTTGTGGGGCGGCCCGCCGGGCGAGGAACTGTACCGGGCCGCCGATAAGGGCGAACTTTCCGACAAGTCCAAAATCGAGGCTCAGGTTCGCCGCATGTTGGGTGATCCCCGTGCCATCGAGCAATCGCAACGCTTTGTCTATGATTGGTTGGACCTTGGGCGAATGGACAACCTGGCCCCGGCTAGGGCTATGTTTCCCAAATGGGATCCTTCACTAGGAGGCGACATGAGAGCCGAGACATTGTCTTTCTTCAAGGAAGTGGTCTGGACGAGGAAGCGCCCGTTGACCGAATTACTCAATGCCCAAGTCACTTTCCTCACGCCTCGCTTGGCTAGGCATTACGGGATGTTTCCCAAGGGCCGAAACTTCACCCGCTACGACCTGACAAAAGTTCCCAGTCGAGGCGGACTCTTAACCCAAGGCAGTGTCTTGACGGTAGGCGGCGACCAAGCTTCCATGGTCACTCGAGGGCTCTTTGTTTTGCACGAGTTGTTGCGCGGAGTGGTACGGGATCCGCCTCCTGGCGTCGACACTACCCCCGTCCCGACCAAGCCCGGCCTGACTCAGCGTGGCATCTCCACCTCCCGTCTGGCCAAAGCCTCCTGCAGTGGTTGTCATGCCAAGTTCGAGCCCTTGGCCTTCGGTCTGGAGCAGTTCGACGGACTTGGCGCCTACAGCCAGGCGGACAAGCATGGCAATCGCCTTCGCGAGGATGGGAAAGTCCTTATCCCCGGTCAGTCCTCCCCCGTGGCTTACAAGACTTCGGCTGAATTGATGAACTTATTGGCAAGCAGTCCGCGGGTTCACGAAACCTTTACCTGGAAAGTCCTTCAATTCGCCATGGGAAGACCGCTCGGGGCAAAGGACGCCCGCAGCGTGGCGGAGATACACATGGCTTCGCAAAAAGCCGGAGGTACCTATCAAAGTCTT
>CAWVZQ010000580.1:0-2301 GCA_963934405.1 uncultured Opitutales bacterium
GGATTGCCTTCGACAAGGCCGTTTCGGCGAACAAGCCAAGTGCATTTTTGTCCCTTTCCAAGAAGTTGAATACCGAACGGAAATTCGTCCGTTTTCATTCCGAGCTAGGTTTTGACTACCGTCATTATGGCGGCAACAAGGACAGGGCTCTTGCCATTCCACACTTCAAGGCCTTGGCGAAGCGTTTCCCCAAGGACGCTTCTAGAGCTTCGGCATGGTTAGATGCTTCCCGTTATGGTAACGAGGGTGACCGCTTGGAGGCAGTCCGCCATTTGCTGCAGGCCGAACCCCTAGACGATTTTAATCGTTGGCACGAAGCCTATCACACCGCCCACGAGGCTAAGGACGATGGCCTTCTCCGTCAAGTCCACCAATACGTGGCCAAGGCCGAGGGGGAATTCGGTAAAAACCTCGGTTCTCTCAGCAGCAACGTGAACCTACTGCTTGACCGCAACATGACTAACGAGGCCAACGAATATGTGAACCGTCACATTGGTGTGGAGCCGGATAATGCGGAGTTTCGCAATGCCGTCCATCTTCGGCTGCGAGATGCCGACGATAATGCCAAAGCCCGTGAGTTCGACAAGTGGAGAAAGGCGGACAATGAGCAGCATGGGGCTTTTGCATCCGACTATGCCGAAATCCTTTTCGCAAAAAAGGATTGGAACAATTTTACTCGCATTCTGAACGAAGCCCGTAGCCGGCAGGACCAAAGGCCATTCCGAGGATTCACCTTCGATGCAGGGAAAACCAATTCTTGGATTTCCTCCATAAGGTCGGACAAGGAGATTACCGAAGCCGACAAGGTACGTGTTCTGATATCTCTTCGAGATCTGGATATCTACAATTATTCCATTTACGCCAAGCTGGCCTTGTTGCAAATAGAGTCGCAGAAACCTAAGGCGGAAATCGAGCGACTCAAGGCTTTGCGGTCTGCCCTTCTTCGGGCGGACAATGGGGCACACGGTTGGAACACTGCTTTGGGCTTTGCCCAAGCCGCTTTGTCGGCGGGCGACCATGTTGGCGCCGCCACACTCCTTACTGCCGCCCAAGCCTATGCCGGGAACGTGCCCGCAAGTTACAAACAGAACGGAAGAGGGCTGCTCGCTCAGGCTTATTCTCGAATCGGTGGAATTGGCATGACCATCGATAAAGATAGTCCGCTTGCTCCGCTGATGGAAATTCTTCTTCAGCTTCGGTTAGGTGACCGCGAAAGGGCTCTAGAAGCTTATCTGTCCCAACGAAAACTCTTTGACAAGCATCGTTCTGAGCTTCCTCTTGAACTAATTCTTTTTGCGGCCGAATCCCATGTCGCCGCCGGTGGAGACGAAAACCACGAGCGAGTGGAGGACTTGCTTGCGATCTGGCTCGTCAAGAACGGTGAGTCCGTCAACTTTTCCGATATCGAAAAGGCCAGCGTACGACTACTTCTTGCCCGTAATTACTACAAGTGGGCTCGATATGATGCTGCTCGCAGCGAATTTACCACGGTAAAGAATTCTTATCCTGATGGGGAAGAGAAAATTGAGGCCATATTCGGAATAGGCGAAACCTTCATGGCCCAGAAGAACTATGCCAAGGCCGAGGAAATCTTTGATGATTTGGCCAATAGTCGTGACACCAAAGTTGTCATTCGAGCTGAATTCATGCGAGGACTTTTAGCTAGTCGCCAAGAAGACCGAGACAAGGCCAGAAATATCTTTCGATCAGTTTTGGAACGCGTGCCCGACGTGAAGCTTGCAAATGAAACGCTCTACAACCTTGCCGAAGTGTACGGTCTGGAGCAACGCTACATGGATCAGTTGCAGCTTCTTCGCGCGGTTGGTCGCCTCGGGCAACGCTCCAAGCGTTGGCACGAACCCGGAGTGGCTCTTTCCATCGTGGTTCAGGACAGTGATCTGGGCATAAGTCGCGGTCATACCACTATCCCCGTTCACGTACGAACCGAACCGGGAGGAGATGAGGAGAAAATCGGTCTTGTAAGCGGAGGCGCCGGAAAAGGTCTCTTTATGGCTGAAATTCCCACAGCCCTTGGCATTGCCTCCAAGGGGGATCGTGTCCTCCAGCTCAAGGGCAATGACGTCGTGACGGTTGATTATCCCGAGGAGTTCAAGAAGGAATTCCGGTTTCACATGCTCGGCACCAATGAAATCCTCATTGCTTCGGATGCCGATTTCGATGCTGCCAGCAGTCTGGTAATCGAGGAGGGAGACGCAGACGAGACTTTCACTGATGAACTTGTCGCTGATGACCAGAAGGACGAAGACGAATTGGAATTGTCGTCGGAAGGGCGTCCCACCA
>CAWVZQ010000581.1:0-2294 GCA_963934405.1 uncultured Opitutales bacterium
TACCTAGCAACAGCTACCCGCCGAGCTTGGCTTCCAGCTTTTTCATTTCTCGGCCAATGATACTGTCGGGGCCGAGATCGAGGACATCTCGTTTTTTAAGATAGTCTATGGCGTTACGAGCTTGGTCTCTCTGCCTCTCTCCTGCGAGGGTTTCGACATATGGCCGAACGAGCTTATAGAAGAGTTCGCCTCCAGCGGTTTTTTCGAAGTCGCGCACAAAACGCTCGTACTGTTTCTCAGCTCCTGTCCAATCCTTAGCCTCTACCAGTTTCATAAGCTGTTCGGCGGCGGCCTGAATGGCGAGGTCGAAACGCTTGCCCCGATTCTGGCTCACAATCAAAGTACGAATTTTTGCCGCCTGTCGCGGATTGCCCATTGCGTCATAGGCATCAGCCAGTTTTTTCTGACCCTCGATCTTCAAGTCCACGGTATTCCCAAAAGCCTTTACCCACGCATCCCAGAAGTTACGTAATTCGCGAGGATCCTTGATATGGTCCTCCACCCATTCCGCTTCCAAAGTCCATACATCGACAAAACCGGGGTGAAGGGTACGAGCGCGCTGAAGGGATTCACGAAAAAACGGTTGATCGGGATTGGCCAAGGCCCATTCGAAGTAATCGACCGACTTCCCTCTAAAACCAGTAAGGTTTTTCTCCCCTCGAGCGAGGGCTCCCAACTCGTCGTCCGTTATTTTTTTCCACAACTGGGGATCGATTGCATTACCTACCGGGTAGTTCTGGTTTTCATAACGGCCACAATCGGTTTCCCAACGCCCGGGCCCCTTGAGGAAGCCGAACCAAGCGTGCCCACCGCCACTACCCTGCCCTACGAAAGTCAACGTGGGAATGCCCTTGGCCTTGCCGCTCATGGAACTGAAATAGGCTTGGTCTACGCAAATGCCTCCCCGTTCACTAATGGAAGCAAGCGTGTAGGGACCGTTAGGCCAACTAAACACGCCCGCAGACAGGCGAGGCTTATCATACTGAATCGACTTGAAAGCCTTATTGAAGGTGGAGCGCCGTAGCTTTACGTTTAGGCGAGCCCAATCCAGTTCGCTCTTGGGAAGCAAGTGGTCTACAACGAACTTCAATTCGGAAACCTGAAGCTGAGCAGGATCGTATTCCAGCTTGCGCGATTGGGCGGCGGCAACAAATTCGGCAAAACGAGAGGACACCTTAGCCGAATCAACCGGGACATCCTTGTCGGGAACTTGGTGATGAGGCCAATTACGAGGGAATGGCTGATCGAAAACAACCGCATAAGCCGATGCCAAGGCCGTATAACGTCCAATAAGAGTGGGATGACCAGCCCCAATGGACAGGAAAAGCTCAAGGGCTTTCGGCTGGTTGTCGGCGGGATGGAGAGCCTTGAGAAAAACATCCCGAACCAACTCGTTTTTACCTATGGAGACAAAGGTAGTCTGGACATTGGAATCAGCTTGCAACAGTCGGCTCTTGGAAAAAATGCTTAGCCAACGCCAATGCCTAAACCAAGTGAAGAAGTCTCGACCCTCGCGGGCGGAACGTTCCTGCCGATTACCCCATATGGTCTGCAGTTCCTTCAAGATTATCGGAGCTTGTTCCTCCCATGCTTGCGGGGTCGAATATCGCTGCCACCACGCATCGCGAACTGCCGGGCTCCAGATCGGCAGGCTTGCTCCGCGGCCGGCACGGGGCGAAACAGGCGAGCTCGGCCGAGTCAAACGACCTGCCACCTGCCTTACGTAAGCTTGGTCGACGGAGGACAACAAGTTCAGCGGGAAAACAAACTTCTGCTTGTCACTTCGTTCTATGGTTACCTTTTCACCATCAAACCCAAGCATTCGGGCCTGCAGTTTAGCTCCATTGGCACTAGTCCAAGTTCTGTATTGTTGCTGCGCCGACAACAGTCCCGCACAAAAAAGAAAGACAGCAAGAGTTAAAAAAGATCTGAAGAAAAAGAAGTGTGCTCGCATGTTACTCGAAAGGCATACTCTACGCGCTGATTGATTATTATTCATTTTTGCCGAACTTTGCTTGGTCAACGGAAAGGTTTTTAGCAAAAAACATCGATATGCACTATTATAATAATCCTAGTATTTTGCAATCAGCCGCTGACTTCTCCCGGGAAACGGGGTAAAGCGTCATCCGACTACAAGGTCCTCAGGTAAGCAACCAGTCCTGCAAGTTGACGAGACGTGAGACCGCCGCCGTCGGGATGACCGGCGGCATCGAGAACTTCCACAAGAGAGCTGGCAGAGCCGTCGTGAAAAAAGTGGTCACGCTGACTTACGCCATGCAAGGTAGGTGGATTGA
>CAWVZQ010000582.1:0-2293 GCA_963934405.1 uncultured Opitutales bacterium
ACATGATGGGCTTCATCGACTGGTGCGCCACCCAGGATCTGGATGCCTTCGAGCCTACCTCCTATTTCTTTCCCAAGAAAATCACTCCTGGTTACCTCGCTCAAATGAAGAGGAAGGCCCACCTTCACGGGTTGGACGTAAGCAGCGGGGCGATACGTAACGTATTCACTCTGCCCGACGGGCCCGAATTGGACAAGTGGCACGACCACGTCGACACTTGGGTTGATCACTACGCCGCCATCGGGTGCCCGATCATTCGGGTCTTTGCCGGAAAGGCTCCCAAGGGAATTTCCGAGGAGCAAGCAATCGACAACGCGGCACGCAATCTTGGCAAAGCCTGCAAGCGAGCGGGCGAAAAAGGCATTATCCTAGCCTTGGAAAACCATGATTTCCTGATGGACTCCCGCCGTCTCCAGACCATCGTCAAACGGGTCGACTCCCCATGGTTCGCCGTCAACCTGGACTCCGGAAATTTCATCGACAAGGACGGGTACGAAGCCTTCGAGCGGACCGCTCCCTATGCCGCCACCGTTCAGCTCAAGGTCGAGCTTCGGGACGAGTCGGGAAAGAAGATGCCCGCCGACATGAGTCGGCTGATTGGAATTCTCAAGAAAGTAAACTACCGCGGCTACGTGGTATTGGAATACGAGGCCAAGGAAGATCCATTCACGGCCGTTCCCCGACACCTCAAGGAATTAAGGCAACTGATCGGCTAATTCTCGTCCATCCAACGGTAGCCCACGCCGTGAACGGTTATGAGAAGCTGAGGATCGGAGGGGTCCGACTCCACTTTCTTGCGTAACTGGGCAACATGTTGGTCTAATGTCCGTGTAGTTCCAAGGTAATCGATTCCCCAAGCGTGGTCGAGAAGGTAGTCCCGGGAAAGGGCTTCCCCTGGGCGTCCGCGAAAAAGTGAAAGGAGCTTCAATTCACGGGGGGTTAGGGAATGGGTCTGTCCGTGGGCCTTCATCTCATATCTTCGGGCGTCCACCTCCACGGGACCAATGGAAAAGTTGGCTGGTGGCTCTCCGGCCTTTTCGGTTGCGCCGGCATTGCCGCCCCTGCGTAACAAGGCCTTGACCCGGGCTAGAAGTTCACGGACTGAAAAAGGTTTGGTGACGTAATCGTCGGTGCCCATTTCGAAACCAAGCACCTTGTCGATTTCCTCGCTCTTCGCAGTAAGCATGAGGATAGGAACTTCCGAACCGGTCGCCCGAACCTCCCGGGCTACCTCGTACCCGCTCTTCTCAGGCATCATGAGGTCAAGGAGGAGCAGATCCCATTTGTCCCGTCGAAAAGCAGCGATGGCGGAAGCACCGTCCGGGAAACCTTCCGCCTCGTGCCCTTCCGCCTCAAGGGCGTCCAGCAAACCGGACCGGATATTGGAGTCATCCTCCGCCACAAGTATTTTCTTTTTCATTTTAAGATGAGTGCGGAAAAACGATTCGAAACTTGGCACCCTTGGGTTCGTTGGCCTCACAGGTAATTCGCCCACCCATGTCCTCGATCAACTTGCGGGCAATTCCCAATCCGATCCCGCAACCGGGCTTGTTGGAAGTCAAGGAATCGTCCACCCGGTGAAAGGTCTCGAAAATACGTTCTCTCTGCTCGGCAGGAATGCCCGGGCCAAGGTCGGAGACCTCCATGGAAACGATTTTAGCCTCCCTTGCCAATCGCACGCCGGCATACTTTCCGTCACCCGCATATTTAACCAAGTTGTCTAGCAGGTTAAGGAGTACTTGCTCCAGGACGTCCGGATCAAGTTTTGCAACAACTCCTTCTGAATCGTCCGCCCACTCGAGTTTCAACCCCGCGGACTCCAGACGGGGACGCTGGGTTTCCAGAATATTGCCTACCGCCGAACCTAGCTCAACTTCTTCCCGGTTATAGCTCTTTTCCCCGCGTTCGAGCCTTCCGAAGTCCAGGACATTGTTAACCAGACGAGTCAAGCGCTGACTTTCCGAAATAATGGTCTCTAGGTAGCCTTTGCGCTTGCCTTCGTCCTTCACAATGCCATCTCCCAGCATCTCACCGTACATACGGATGGTCGTCAGGGGAGTCTTCAATTCGTGGGACACGTTCGAAACGAAGGTGGTCTTGCGGACGGCTTCCAAGCTATTGCGGCGCACTTGAATCAGCAGGACGGATCCGCCAAGAAGCAGAGCCGCGACCAAGATAAGCGCGATGACCGAACTAAAGGCAAGGTATCCCCCCCATTCTCCCTCGATGGAAGAGCCGAGTGAAAAACTTCGCGTCAACAGTCCTTCGTCCGGCAACTTAGTCGGGGGAAGAA
>CAWVZQ010000583.1:0-2291 GCA_963934405.1 uncultured Opitutales bacterium
CATCTCGGGGCACGGCGACAACGACGGCGACGGTTTCGGCGACTGGGAGGAGTACTCCGCCGGTTCCAACGGAGACGACAACGAAAGCACCCCCGACTTCCCCGGTCTGAACTACAAGCTCGTCGCCTACTATCCCTTCGACGGCAACGCTTCCGACGCTTCCGGCAACGACTTGAACGGCACTCTCCTCGGATACGACGCGAACTCCACAATCTGGGTGACGGGTCGAGTGGGCGGCGCCCTGAACTTTGATGGAACCAACGATTCCGTCCGCCTAGGTCAGGGCCCGATCTCGGACGACGTTCGGCCCCTTACCATCAGCGCATGGGTCAAGCGTAGGGGCTTTGGATACGTCATCTCCAAGCGTTCCACCTCCACCGGCTATTGGCGTTTTGGCATCGAACAAAACCAGTTCGGCTGGTATCGGGATTATGCCGGATCGAACCACCTGAGCGCCCAAGCCAACACCTTCACCGCAAACGAGTGGCGATTGCTCACCCTTACTTGGAACGGCGGTGTGGAAGGTTCGGGATCCACGCTCTACCTGGACGCTCAGGACGTGACGACTAGCCGCGGAAACGCCTCGGGAGCATTCCTCAGCGACGCCGCCAACGTCATGCACATTGGAAGTCGCAACGGGCAGGAAACCTTCTTCGACGGTCTGATCGACGACCTCCGCATCTGGAATCGCTCCCTATCCGGAGCCGAGGTAGCGGAACTTCATGCGATGGCGCCGCCCGAACCCGTCGCCGTCACCGACGCCAATTTCGATGCTGCGGTGAACCTGTGGTTTTCAAATGAGGCCAACGCGACCGCAACCTACGGTCACATAAGCGACTGGAACGTCTCTGGCGTGACCGACATGTCATTCGCTTTCAACAATAGAACTAACTTCAACGAAGATATAGGCAGTTGGGACGTGAGCAATGTCACAAGCATGTTTCGCATGTTTGAAGGTGCCTCTGAGTTCAACCAAGCCATTGGGAATTGGAACACTTCAGTCGCCACCAGCATGCAAGACATGTTTAAATGGACCGGCCACTTCAATCAGGACATCAGCGACTGGAACACCTCCGCAGTAACGACCATGCAGGCAATGTTCTTCGGCGCCACAGCTTTCAATCAAGACATTGGCGCCTGGGATACCTCCGCCGTAACAAACATGCACTCTATTTTTAGGGGAGCCTCGTCGTTCAACCAGGACATAGGTGCCTGGAACGTTTCCCGAGTGACCAATATGGAAAATGTTTTCAATGGAGCAGTAGCCTTCAATCAGTCCATTGGCGATTGGAACGTTTCCGCCGCGTCGAAGATGAACTCCATGTTCCAAAATGCCAACGCCCTCTCGGTTGCCAACAAGGGCTCGATCCACTCGTCCTTTGCCTCGAATCCCCATTGGGACCACGACTGGTCGGCGTTCGTCCCGGGTCCTTCCTTTGCGGTGGCGGACGCCAACTTCACTACGGCCGAGAACAACGCCTCGGCAATCTTCGTCGTAACCGCAACCGATCCCGATGCGAACGCAACCTTGGTTTACTCCAAGTCTGGACCCGACGCGGGCAAGTTCGACCTCAACGCGACCTCCGGCGTATTCCATTTCGTCACCCTCCCCGACTTCGAGGCCAACGCCTCCGCCGCCGGCAACAACACCTTCTCCCTCACCATTATGGCTTCCTCCGAAGAAGCCAACGCCACCGTCAATGTGATCGTCCATCTGACCGACGTCCACGAGAACGACCCACCTGCGATTGCCTCGCCCGCAACCGCCTCAGTTCCCGAGAACACAATCATCGCGATGGATCTGAACGGGACGGACCCCGACGGCGATACCCTCGTCTACTCCATAGCCTATGGCGACGACAAGGACCGTTTCCAATTAAACGTAGTTTCGGGTGAACTGGTCTTTATCGCCCCACCCGACTTCGAGAACCCGACCGATGCGGGCGCGAACAACGTCTACGAGTTGACCGTGCAAGTAACCGACGGTGAATTAAACGCGACCAAGAACCTCGCGATCACCGTGGTCGACGTCCATGAGAACGACCCACCCGCGATTGCCTCGCCCGCAACCGCCTCAGTTCCCGAGAACACAATCCTCGCGATGGACCTGAACGGGACGGACCCCAACGGCGATACCCTCGCCTACTCCATAGCCTACGGCGACGACCAAAATCATTTCGACCTGAACGTCACCTCGGGATCACTCGTCTTTATCGCACCGCCCGACTTCGAGAATCCGACCGATGCGGGCGCGAACAACGTCTACGAGTTGACCGTGCAAGTGACCGACG
>CAWVZQ010000584.1:0-2285 GCA_963934405.1 uncultured Opitutales bacterium
CTTCCTCTCGCAAAAGAAATCCTTTGCGAGCCGGGGCCACGCAAAAGGCGGCGTCACGGACAGAGTGGGAGGGGTCGTCCAGCATCTTGGAAACATCCTTTCCCTGCAGGCGCTCCTGAGCTTCCAGTCCGCACATGCCGGCCAAGGTGGGATAGAGGTCTAACAGTTCAACGAAGGAGTTGCAGACTGCGGGCTTCTTGCCCGGGGCACTTATAATGAGAGGCACTTGGGAAGATTCGTCGCGCAGGCTCACCTTGGCCCAGAAGTCGTGCTCGCCCAAATGGAAGCCATGGTCGCTGGTGAAGATCACGATGGTGTTGTCGCGCAGGCCAGCCTCATCGAGGGCCTTCAGGACCTTGCCCACCTGGGCGTCGAGGAAGGCGACCGATGCATAGTAGCCGCCGACCGCCTTCTTTTGGCGGCGGATATCCATCTTCATGTTTGAGCTGGTGCAGTAATTGATTCCCGCCTTGGGAATATCGTCCCAGTCGCGGGGTATCTTCGGGGGCAGAACCATCTTGTCGTAAGGTTTGAACGGCGGATAATAGGATCGCGGGGCAACGAATGGCACGTGCGGACGCACGAAGCCAACGCCCAACCAGAAGGGCTTGTCCTTGTGCAGGTGAATGAGCTCCACTGCTTTTTTCGCGGTTTTGCCGTCGGAGTGTACAAGATCATCCCCGTCGGCTTCCACCACCACGAAGGTGTTCCCGCCCACTGCAGGTTTCTTCCCGTCGGGATTGTTTTGGAGGGTTTCCCCGTCACCAGGGGCTCTCCATTCAGGACCTTTGCTGTTGAACCGCTCCGTCCAGGAAGCCTCGTCGTCCGCCCCATGCCCCCCGCTCTCGATACCACCGGGCACGCCCATGTGATAAATCTTGCTGACTCGAGCGCTGTAGTAACCGTTGTTCTTGAAGTGCTGAGACCACGTAACCCGATTCCCAATCTGCGGACGAGGGCTCTTGTAGCCCAAGGCCCCGGTTGCATGTGGGTAATACCCCGACATGAAACTGGCTCGAGACGGACCGCAATAGGTTCCTTGGCAGTAAGCTTGGGTGAAACGCGTACCACGCTCCGCCAAGCTGTCAATGTTCGGAGTCTTGCACACCGTGTTTCCGTAGCAGGACAAGGCAGTCGAGGTGAGGTCGTCCGATATGATGAAAAGCACATTGAGCTTGTCCTTTGCAGTGACGGAGCACCCACAGGATACAAGGACGAGAAAAGCGAGACGACATTCGAGATTAAATTTTAACTTAAGTTTGGTTCTCATTAGTGAAATTATTGAACCCATAAGAGATGCAATGCAACGCCAACTCGACTCCCGTACCGTTATTATTATGTGACGCTTTTAAAGGCCCTAACATAAAGCTCACTAGCCAAAGAACACTTATTTGTTGAGCTAGATCCACTCGATGGATTATTAAGGGAGAAGGAAACCATATCTCGCAGACACATGACACTGGAAAACTTTTTCATGAGCGCCTACCAAGGCCTCGAGGCCAACAAGGAGGCCATTGGCGCCGCCTTGGTCGCAGTTCCCGTGGTAGGTACGCTTGGGGCGTGGATCGGGAAGAGCGGGAAAACAGAGAAGGACGGGATTTTTCTCGCCAACCTTGTGATCTGGATTGCCACCGGCGTGTTTGCCTTCTCGGTGATCGCGGCCCTAATCGGGATGTCGATGATGGGAAAAAGCCTTTTGCAAGGAGACCTCGTGCTCCTTTGCGCTCCAATCGTATGCGTAACGGGAACCTACTACGGCATACGGAAAATTTTCCCACTGGGGGAACTGTCCAGCGCTCATACCTTGAAGGACGTCGGGATTTTCCTGATCGGGTGCTTGGCAGTCTGGTTCATCTTCAAGACCTTCCGAGGCTGGGGCATTATTTTCTTCGGCAGCGTGTTCCAACTCGTCGCGTGGCTGGTCGCGGGCTATTGGTTGATGAGAAGATTGGCCAAGCGGGCCTTTGGGAAAACAAAAGTCAATGGGAACAAGTAAGTACAATCTCCACAAACAGTTTAAAAACTGGCATTCCAGATCAAACACTCTAACCCTTGGCTACTTCACCCCTTAAAAATCATTAGAGGATACAAAAGAATGAATCAGGAAACCTAACTTGGTTTGCTATAAAACCTCAGGAAACCTAACTTGGATTATAAGAGTAAAGTGAGCCCAATACCCCAAGACGGCATTTCCACAAACCAAGAGGAATTGGTTGATTCCGAAGATTTAGAACATACTGCTCGACGACTGTTTCAAGGTTTAGTAACTCCCGGCGAACGACAAA
>CAWVZQ010000585.1:0-2283 GCA_963934405.1 uncultured Opitutales bacterium
CTCCAATATCAGAGAAACTGCATTTTCATCAAAATACTTTGCCGCTTCTTCAGCATCCAGAGCCCATTTTTCCAGAGTCTTAAATTTCTGTTTATTTCTGACTTCCGCTTCGGCAGCCTTTGCTCGAGCAAGCTCTTGCTCAAGCTCTCTTGTCTTTCTGGCATGCTCTGCAAAAGCATCTTCCAAGTCTTGGACGGAGTCGGGGTTACTTTTAATTCTCGAATTTAGGTCTGACGTCATCATTGTTCAACAAATAGGTGAAAGATAAGAATTCAAAAGCTTTATAGATAGAAGTAATAAGGTCAAACGCATAACGACATTTTATCCGAATTGTTATTAACTTGCGACCCCTAAGGATGTTATTTAAAGGAACGATCAAGATAAGAACTATTTCATTGTGAGTTCGTTTGCCTGAAAACAGTCGGTAAGTTTGCCGACACATCGAAAATTGTTTTGACCCGACCTAGTTGCGGGGATGCCTAAACTAATCTTCTTCGCGTACTTCCACTCGCCAGATAGAGCGAGCGAGACCAGTATTGTCATCGATTTCAAGAACGACTCCCTGCAAACCGACGTCGCCTTCCGCCACTAGGCACTTGCGTGGCAAACCGTCGATAAATCGGCCGACACATGCCTCCACTTGCCGACCGATCACGGAATGTCGCGGACCTGTCATGCCGACGTCCGTCTGGTACGCCGTACCGGCAGGCAGGATGCGGCCATCGGCAGTGGGGATATGCGTATGGGTTCCCAGGACTGCGGCCACCTTTCCATCCATATGCCAACCGAAAGCGACTTTCTCGGCAGTAGTCTCGGCATGAATCTCCACCAGGATTGCATCCGTCTTTTCTCGGAGTTCCTCCACGATACGATCCGCCGTGGCAAAAGGGCAATCCACGTTTGGTTTCATGAAGCTGCGACCGAGCACCGTGAAAATCCCGAGCCGAAACCCATTCTTAGCGACTACTAGGCGAGGTCGACCGGGATTGCTTGAATGAAGATTGGCCGGACGACAAACGAGGGCAAGCCCATCGATTTCATTGTTGAAATTCTTCTGGTCCCAAACGTGATCCCCGAGCGTAAGGGCATCGATACCGCACCCGAGAAGTTCCAAGGCGATCTTACCGGTAATACCTGCTCCGCCGGCGGCGTTCTCGCCATTGGCGACAACCAAGTCGAAGTCATGCTCCTGTCGGTAGTTCGATAGGCGTTCCTTGAGAAAACGTCGACCGGGACGACCTACGACATCTCCGAGAAATAGAATTTTTCGGGCACTAGAACTCACTCTTGGTAATAGCAGAGAAGGCGATCGTGAACGAGGAGGACGAAATCGTCGCGGCCATCCCCATTCAAGTCAAGCACTAGACCCTCACGTGGTTCGGAGGCACCTCCCTTGCGACCTTGGTAATGCAGATTGGACTCGAACACGTGAAAGCGAAGGACACTGTCCCATAGGTTTTTCTCCTTGTCGAACCGAAGGAATTCCAAGAGGTGGCGAGTCGAGTCGAGACAGAGTAAGTCTAGGACGCCGTCGGAATCGAAGTCGCCGCAATCGACGGCGTCATGGGAAACGTTGCGCAAGTCGGTAGTGTAACTGGAATGAACGGACAGAACGGGCGTATCATCCGGATCACGTGTGGGGATTCGACGAAAACCCGACTTATGAATAACAAGTAATTCAAGCGAATCTCCGACCTCTCTCTGAAAAAGTCGACGAATATCAAATTTACCCGTTTCAATAGACCGTGTATATCGAAAGACTCCGTCAGCGTCTCGAGAAAGCACTTCGAAACCTTCCTCCGCGGGTGAGTAAAAAAGAAATTCAGGTTTTGCATCGCCCAAGACGTCGAGGGAGAACGGCGCCAGGATCTCTCCTTTTCCGGAACGGGAGTTAAACTGATCGAGCACTTCCAGTTTGTCGCCTTTAAGAGTTAATGCGCGAACGAACCCGTCACCGGCCACGAGAAGATCGGCCTTTCCATCCTCGTTCACGTCGGCAAGGCCAACGCGAGCAGGGGTCAGGTCGGCCAACATACTTTTTCGAATGGCCGAGGATTTGGCGACATGCTCTAGTTTTCCTTTACCGTCACCACGAAGAAGAATAGCAGGATCTCGGGGTGACAGCACAAGTAGATCCATGTTCCCGTCCCCATCGAGATCACATGGAATAATGCCGGAAGGATCACGCTTGATGCCTTCCAACTCGATTTTCTCGGTCTCGGTGAATCCCCCTTTACCCTCGGGTACAAAACGATGGAGCGTGTAGTCGTAACGTTCCTTGGT
>CAWVZQ010000586.1:0-2281 GCA_963934405.1 uncultured Opitutales bacterium
TGCATGCCTTTGCTCTGAACGATCTTGCAACCCTTGGGGGCCTTGGCTTTTAAGTTCGGACCGATGGCGGAGATCTTCCCGTCTTGGACCAACAGATCGTGACCGTTCAAGATGCCCTTGCCGGTGCAGGTCCAGAGCTTGAATCCGGTGAAGAGCGTTGAGCCCGGAGTTTCGATCACCTTGCGGTCGTCATGAGGAAACCTGGCCGTTCTCTTTTCGGGTTCCTTCTCCTCGGTGGCGTTGGCTTCCTCTGCTCCATCTTCGTCTCCTGCATCCTTAACCGGATATTCGAATGGTCGTCCTCTAATCCAAGTAGAGCTGATCTGCGTTTTCTTATCAAAATAAGTATCGCCTTCCACTACCACCAAGTTCGCCATCTTTCCTTTTTCGAGCGTTCCCGTGAACTGTTCGATCCCGCAAATTCGGGCTGGATTAATGGTAAGGGCAGCCAAAGCCTTTTCCTCCGGCAAACCACGGTCGACTGCCTTAAGCAGGTTTTCGTGAAATTCACCTAGACCGACTCCACTCGTGGTAAACGACAGGGATTGGGAATTCTTGGATATGAGAGAGGGATTACCAGGCGCATGATCCCATGCCCGCAGTTGGTCGAGCGAAATTTGCTCCCAATCCTCTTCTTCGGGCAATTTGGAAAGAGCGGGGAAAAGGAGGGGTGATATGTAGGCATGATGCTTGGAAAGGGCGAGGTCCGGTCTTCTCCACTCATCTCCGGTTGCTATGATTACGGGGTGAATGCCGAATTCCTCACTTAATATCAAGGCTCGGTTTTCCATGAGGCAACTTCCGGGCTCGATCCACACAGGGAAGGGTTCTTTGTCGTTCAGGACTTTCTGCAAGCTCCGGATGCCGGCATGTGGAAGGTGGAGTTGGGGAGAGGTTTTTTTCTTTAAGTAAAGAGTTGTTTCCTGTGCATGAATGACGTCAAGAAAAGCCTGTCTGATCACGGCGAGCGCACCCATGAGCGAATTTGGGTAAACAGGGGGTGACTGATTCTTTCCGACCGGATCGAAGGCCATGACTTGGGCCACTTCCTCCTTGAGCATCAACTGGTTCGGATTCCCTTGTCCGAGGAGAACGCATGGGCCTGTTCCCCGTAAGATTCCCTCGGAGGGTGCGAGGTGCGCGATCGTGAAACCATGCTTGCGAAGGTTTTTCCATTTTTCCTCATCCGGTTGAAAACCATTGATTCCCTTCTTCTCGGGATGAACCCCCGAGACTTCGAAGCCCGGTCCCTTTTCTCCCGGGTCCGTTCGGGTGGAAGGGGTTCCGATAAAGGACAGGCCGGCGGTCGCACGGAGGTGCTGTTGGTCATGTTTGAGGTCGAGTAGTTTCCCTGAATTCACTCCGGTCAGAAGGTAGGGGTCGATAAACCCGGCATAGATCGTTTTTCCGGACATATCCCACTTGCGGTAACCCGGGGGAACCTTTTTGCCCTTTTCCACCTTCTCGATCATTCCGTCTCGGATGAGTAATACGCCTTTTTTGATCCGTGTATCCGGACTTACCTGAATGTCGGCTCCGACCAAGGCGTGCAGGTTGAGGCCCCGTGGTTTCTCTCCAGGGAACGGAACCCTTTCATCATTCGCCGTCAAAGAAAAAGGTACCAGCAAGCAGAGGGTTATGAAAGTCAGGGTATTGAATGACATGAACGACAAGAATGCTTTTCAGATCGGGCAGGGCAAACCTGTAATGAACACACGATGCCGGACCGCAATGCATCCGATGACAATGTTCCGTATATTGGAATTCGTATTTTGAGATTGGGGTGGATAGGTAATTGCTTCAAGTATTAGTTCATGAAAATCTCGGCATTCATCCTGTCTTTTTTTTTCAGCTTATTTTCTGCCCATGGCAAAGTTGTGGACAGCGCCAAGCCGCAAGTTCAGATCTCCGCTCGATTTGTTGCCGGCGACGAGGTTCTTTCCGCCCCGAGAATCACCAGTCTACTAGGGCAAGAGGCTACGATTTCGATAGGTCAGGCTTCCATTGACCCAAAAGGGATAAAAGAAGAGGTCTATAGCGGTATTATGTTTTCCGTTACGCCAACGGTTTCGAATGGAAAGATTCTGCTCGAGGGCTATGCTTTTGCCGGCGAAGGTAAGCTTGAGGGCGAGGATGGAATCAAATCTCAAGCTAAGAACGCTTTGGCCAATCTCAAGAAGGGATCCGGCGATGATCAAAGGCATGAGAAACAGCCCGCCTTCGCTGATCAGGTCGAAATGAGAGGCATGTTTCGCATGAAGGGGAAACCGCCTCGGATTTC
>CAWVZQ010000587.1:0-2278 GCA_963934405.1 uncultured Opitutales bacterium
TTAGCCCACCAACTCGGATAAAGTTGCGGCGAGCAATACCGTCGCATCGAAGTGTTGTCATTTTCTGGTTTGTTTATTCGTTTGGCTCTTCGCTGAATATGAGACGCATGAAATGCTGGGTTCAGCTTGCTAGTGATTCATCACAAATTCCTTGCAGGTCACAATGCTCCAGACGAAGTCTTCCAGTAAGTTCTCTTGTTCTTTAGGGGACTTGGCTGAATTCAATAATCTGCCTAGGAATCTGATTTCTAGCTCATTCGGCGGTCGGTTCAATGCCGTCTGATAGTAGTCCCTGGCAATCTCCATTGGTTCCTTTTCGGCCTTGAGGAGCTGATCAAGCCGACTGCCGACCTTCCCGATCCGATCGTTTAGCAAGGCACCGTTAAATAGGTGAAGCTTTTGCGCGAGGGGTCCGGTGGGGGAAGGGGCGCCTTCGCAGGAACTGCTTCGATCGCAACGCCCGAGGATGTCGAGGGCGTCGGAACGAATGCTGCCGTCTGGCAGTTCAACTGCACGGGTGCCGTATTGTTCGCTTCCGTACTGGCTGGCCACACCCAGAACATCCGAGATGGCATCGGCAAGCACCGCTGGCTCCATCGGTTTTTGAATCATATGAGAATAGAATCGGTCATCCGTTTCGTTGCCTTCCACGGGGACCGAGCTACGGGCATACGTTGCGCTCAAGGCGATACGCTTTAGCGTATGTCGAAGGTCGTAGCCATGCTCAATAAAGTCTTCGGCCAGCTTGTTGAGGAGAGCGGGGTGTGTGGCTGGGTTAGTTGACCGAAAATCGTCCACGGGTTCAACGAGACCTCGCCCCATCAGTGACTTCCAAAGTCGGTTTACAATCGCTTTCGCAAAGTAAGGATTGTCGCGGGCGGTTAGCCAATTTGCGAATGCCTCGCGTCCGTCTTTTGTCGCTGCCGGCAGAAATGCTTCGCCTGGAATCTTCATTGGTGCTGCTTCACCCGTATTCGGATGGATAGCCCTACCAAGTGGGTTCAGTTTGATCACTTGCTGACGGGTCAGTTTCGCGAAGATGGCGGTGAGTCCATGGAAGTCATCCTGAGTCCACTTGTCTAATGGATGGTTGTGGCAATTAGCACATTTCATCCGGCTCCCCATAAAGGCTTCAGTGGCAAACTCCGTCTGCAGTTGGGGATCCCCGACCGCTATGTAGAAGGCGGCTGGACCGAACTTCGTTGTGTCACCCGTCGCCGTGATGATTTGGCTGGCAATTTGGTCGTATCCGACGCCGTTTCGCAATTGCTCGGCGATCCAATGGTGGAAACCACGGGCCGCTTCAGGCGTTGTGGTGACCCGGTTTTTGTCACCTTTGGATTGGATTCGTAGGAGCTTGGCCAGTTTCAGAGTGTAAAAGTCGACAAACGCATCGGAGGAAAGGAGTTTCTCGACGATGGCTTCTCGGTCGATACCGGGCATTCGCGATTTGGGATCGTATGTAGGTAAACGGCCTGTCAGGTCGAGTGTGATGCGTCGCAAAAACGTGCTGTCATCGGCGAGAGATGAGACGGGTAAGCGTAGCTCGCCGAGCAATCGAAGCACCTCTTCATCGACAAAGTTGTTGCGAGGTTCCGATGACAGGTCAAAGGCTTCAGGATTCAACGGAGAAACCAGCTCAACTGGAATCACTTCCGAAAGATATCGAACGACAACAATGTGTCGACCACTTCTTAGAATCTCGGCGCTTGCCGTAGCGGTGTCAATGTCCACGGCTGAAGAATCCTCGGCGACAAAGGTCGTCCAAGGCGTCACATCACGAGCCGAGCCATCGCCGTAGTGAGCGATGACTTTCAATTGAGTGGTGGCACCGATTGTAGTCGCGATGAACTTCCGAGGGGTCACCTCAATGTGTTTCAAATGCCGGTGCTTAAGGTTCTTCGCACCTTGATTGATCCACTTGATGAGAAGTTGCTCGCCTTCACTACCGTCATCGAAAACCATCCGTCCACCGTGTTTGAGATTGGCAGTCGGCTTGAGCACGATGAGGCTTTCGTCGGGCTTGGTTAGATTGACGCGTCGGCCATTCATCCGTCGAACGATCTCTTCGAAATCGGATTGCGGATTGCCGCCGTAGAGGGAAAGTTTAAAATCACCCCTTCCGATAGCCGATCCGTGGCATTTGCCTGCATTGCAACCCATCTTCGTGAAAACGGGGATGAGATCGTTTTCAAATTCCACAGCTTTTCTTTCCTCAGCTAGGCCGATGGAAGTAAGCTTCAGGAGAATGAAAATAGAGCATAGAATGCCGGGTATC
>CAWVZQ010000588.1:0-2278 GCA_963934405.1 uncultured Opitutales bacterium
TGGTCGTTCCGTCCGGAAACCTGGCCAGTCGTTCCAAGGCCCAGACCGTCATGCCTCCGAGCCTGACCGATTCCCTCACTCGAACCGAGCTCCGCGATTTGATCAAGTACCTCTCCACATTGAAAAACGCGGGCTCGCCGAAGTGAGAACGAAACCAAAGGCGGTTGCATCTTTTCTTTGGTGTCTCGCCTTTGGTTTGAACCAGCAAGCAAACGGGGGCCTGGTTGTGGCCAAGGACTTGGCCGTCGAGCCGTTTGCGACCACCGAGCAATTGTCCAACCCGGCCAGCATAGACGTCGACCACCGTGGTCGCGTGTGGGTAGGGGAGGCGGTCAATTACCGCAAGAAGGCCCGCAAGGAAGGCGACCGCATATTGATCTTGGAGGACAGCGACGGAGATGGTCGGGCCGACAAGACAAAGGTGTTTTACCAAGACCCCGATATCGATGGCGTTCACGGGGTCTGCGTGCTCGGTAACCAAGCCATCGTTTCCGCACCGGACAGGATCCTTTTGCTCACCGACCTGGATGGCGACGACCAGGCGGATGAAAAGAAGTTGCTGTTCAAGGGCAAGGTCTTGCGGCCGGTCCATGGCCAGCATGATCACGCCATCCATGCCGTCATGTTCGGTCCGGACGGTCGGCTGTACTTCAATTTCGGCAACTACAGCGCCGGGCTTTGGCGGGCGGACGGTTCCTTGGTCAAGGATGCTTTCGGCAACCCCGTGGACAATAGCCGCAAGCCTTTTCAGGAAGGCATGGTGATCCGCTGCGAAATGGATGGCAGCCAAGTCGAGGTACTGGGCCACAACTTTCGCAACAACTGGGAGGTGACGGTCGATTCCTTTGGCTCCATGTGGCAGTCGGACAACGACAACGGCTCCAGTTCCTGCCGCGTGAACTTCGTCATGGAGTACGGCAACTACGGATACCGCGACGAAATGACGGGGGCCGACTACAAAACCAACCGAACCAACATGGAAGCCACCATGCAGCGCCGCATGTGGCACCAGAACGATCCCGGCGTGATACCCAATTTGCTCATCACCGGACGGGGCGCTCCCACCGGCATACTAGTCTATGAGGGTAACCTCCTCCCGAAACCCTTTCGCGGCCAAATGATCCATGCCGAGCCCGGGCGCAACGTGGTCTGGGCATTCCCCGCCAAGCAGGTCGGAGCAGGCTACCAGGCGAGCATCACAAACTTGGTACATAGCAAGGGCGACCGCAATTATCGGCCCTCTGACGTCTCCGTAGCCCCGGACGGTTCACTCATCATCGCCGACTGGTTCGATCCGGTGGACTGTTGCCACCGCACAGTCAACGACGCGGGCCGTATCTTTCGGGTGGCGCCTCCAAAGCATGCCTACGTCGTGCCTGACTTTGATTTCAAGACACCCGCCGGCGCCGCCAAGGCCCTGCGTAACCCGAATCTGTCCGTTCGCTACAAGGCATGGACCGCTTTGCAAACCATGCAGGAAAAGGCCCGCCACGCCTTGACCAAGATGGCGGCCGATAAGAACCCGCGCTTCCGGGCCCGCGCCTTGTGGGCCTTGGCCGCAATCAATGACGAAGCCCGGAAAGCTATTGAGATGGCATTGCAGGATGAGAACGACAACTTGCGGGCCCTCGCCCTCCGGCTCGCCCGGCGCCATGGTATGCCCATCGAGCCTTTGGTGCAGCGGTTGGTTCGCGACGAGTCCGCCTTGGTGCGCCGCGAATGCGCCGTGTCCCTACACCGGGTAGCCACTCCGGAGGCCGCCGAACTGTGGGCCGAGCTCGCCCTCCAGCACGATGGCAAGGACCGGTGGTACCTGGAAGCTCTCGGCATCGGCGAAAAAGGAAATGAAAAGGCTTGCTTCAACGCATGGCTAAAGAAAGTCGGCGATGCTTGGAATGCTCCGGCGGGACGCGACCTCGTGTGGCGTTCGCGGGCACCGGAAGCCGCCGGTCTGCTGGTAAAACTAGTTTTGGATCCCCAGGTGCCGGAGTCCGAGCATCCACGTTTCATGCGGTCCCTCGATTTTCATTCCGGCAAAGCCAAGGAAGATGCCCTCGCCACCTTGTTGCTCAACTTGGACGCACCGGCCGAAAAGAAAAAGCCAAACGTCGTCCTGATTCTGGTCGACGATATGGGCTACGGGGACCCCAAATGCTTCAATCCGAAGTCACGGCTCAAGACCCCTGCGATTGATCGCTTAGCCAGAGAAGGCCTGATGTTCACCGATGCCCATGCGCCTCATTCCACCTGTATTGCTTCGCGCTACGGCTTACTGACG
>CAWVZQ010000589.1:0-2277 GCA_963934405.1 uncultured Opitutales bacterium
TTTCGCCGAGGGTTCGACGAGTTTTACGGGTTCACCCACGAGGGCCATTACTTCGTCCCCGAGCCATGGAAGGGAACGACCACTTGGTTACGCCGAAGCGTCCTTCCCGGCGGAGGCGAAGGCAGGCGGACCTTTGGCAAAGTGATTTATTCGACTCACATGGGAAACAACGAGCCCGATTACGATGCCAACAACCCGATCGTGAGGGGAAGCCAACCCGTCACTGAAGAGGAGTACTTTACCGATGCCATTACTCGTGAGTCCGTGGACTTCATCGACCGACACGCGGACAAGCCTTTCTTTCTCTACGTTGCCTATAACGCGGTGCACAGCCCGCTCCAGGCGGCGGACAAGTACATGAAGAAGTTCAAGCATATCGAGGATGTCCAGAGACGCATCTTCGCAGCCATGCTGGCCAACCTCGATGACAGCGTGGGCGAGATCATGAAAAAGATCGGTGATGAGGACCTGGAAAGAGATACCTTGGTCTTCTTCCTCAGCGACAATGGTGGACCGACCAGAGAACTGACTAGCAGCAACCTTCCCCTACGGGGAGGAAAGGGGCAAATGTACGAAGGCGGAATCCGCGTGCCGTTCATGGTTCGGTGGCCCGGTAGGATTCCCGCAGGCCAAACCTATGACCGCCCAGTCATCAGTACCGATATCTTCGCAACCATTCACGGAGCCGCCCGCGTTCCCCTGCCCAAGGGCAAGCAAGCCGAATGCGTGAACCTCCTACCCTACCTCACCGGCAAGAACAAAGACGACCCGCACAAGATCCTCTACTGGAGGCAAAGCCACAAGACCGCGCTGCGCAAAGGTGACCTAAAGCTGGTCCGGCAACAGCCGAAGAAGTGGGAACTCTACGATCTCTCGAAAGACTTTTCAGAAACGAAGGACCTAGCCGAGTCCCAACCCGAAACCCTCCAAAAACTCCTCCAGGAATGGGAAAGCATCAACGACCAGATGGTCGAACCGCTATTTAAGTAAACTCCCCACTCAAAAACTTGAAAAAGTCCGCAAAAAAGAATAAAAATGGGATTAAGGTACTTTTTTACGCATGCGGAATTCAATTCATAGAAGACGATTCATTCAGGGCTTGGGAGGATCCTTTCTCGCACTTCCCCTGCTGGAGGTAAACTCGGCTTCGGGTACTCTTGCCCCCCCAAAGAGAATAACTGCTTCCGGTATCTTTTACGGGCTGGTCCCCCGGCATTTTCATCCCGAGCAAATCGGACCGCATTACAAGGCTCCCCTGCTGCTCCGTCCACTAGCACCATTCCGTAAGGACTACACCGTCTTCTCCGGATTGGATCACAACCTGAGCGGTGGCCACAACGCAACTAAGTTCTTTCTCAGTGGCATTCCCGCCACTCAGGCTAAGGGATTTTCCGAGGCCAACATATCGGTCGACCAGAAAGCCGCCCAATCGGTTGGTCCAAAGACCCGTTTCCCATCCCTCACACTCGATGCAGGGAAAGGCAAAGAGCATACACTGTCTTGGACCCGAAATGGAAACTCGGTTCAGCCTGTCCGTAGCCTCGAACAGCTTTACCGCATGCTTTTCCGCAAGGAGAACCGCAATACCCGTGAACAGGCGCAACGGGATCTGGAGGACAAGCGTTCGATCCTCGACTTGGCGGGTGACCAGGCCCAATCCTTTCAGCGGGGCTTGGGCCAAAACGACAAGCAAAAGCTCGATCAGTACTTCACCTCGGTACGTGAACTTGAAAAACGCATCGAGCAATCGAGACTATGGCTGGACAAGGAGAAACCGGGTACCGACTACGATCTTCCTCGAGCCGTCGATTCCCTCACCCTGAAGGATCGTACTCCGTTCTATTACGATCTCATGACACTCGCTCTGCAAACCGATTCCACCCGGGTCATCACCCTCTCCTTCACCGAGTTGGGCAAGGACAACGGCGGTCTCCCCGGTGTAGGTAAGGGCTACCACACCCTCTCCCACCACGGACAAGTACAAGAAACGATCGAGGAACTCTCCATCATCGAGACCTTTCACACCAACCAATTCGCCCGTTTCCTAGGCAAACTCAAAGAAATCCGCGAACCCAACGGTGATTCCCTACTCGACAGTACCATGGCCCTCTTCGGCAGCGGCATGAGTAACGCCAATTCCCACAGCAACCGGGACTTGCCCATCGTTTTGGCGGGGGGTGGTTTCAAGCACGGTGAGCACAGGCACTACGCTCGCCGGGGAAGGCACTCGACTCCCCTCTGCAACCTGTACCTTTCCATGCTGCAAAACTTCGGGCT
>CAWVZQ010000590.1:0-2276 GCA_963934405.1 uncultured Opitutales bacterium
GCCCACATGGCCAGTTTCGCTCCCTACGGAAAAGCATTTCTCATACGTACTAATGAGGCCCTTTATCGTGTGGAATCACAGTAACGCTAATAATTGTCTTCATAGTACGCTGACATCTGCTCCTCTCGAAACAAGAACAGGTTAAAGGTCGGAACTCTTTTGACAGAGGGTGAAATTTGTAATAATTTTTAAACAATGTTATCGATTTACGGCAAATCGGGACGAAGATTTTGTGACGGCTTATCACGTCGTTCCTTCCTGAACATAGGTGCTCTGGGTTTAGCGGGCGCGAACTTACCTAATTTACTTAGAGCCGAGCGGAAAGCCGGCCTTGGAAGATCACACAAAGCTATAATCAACGTCCTTTTGCCAGGTGGAGCGCCCCATCAAGACATGGTGGACCTGAAACCCGACGCACCTTCCGATGTCCGTGGCGAATTCAAGCCTATCGGCACAAATGTGCCTGGCATCCAAATTTCCGAATACATGCCGAAAATGGCAAAGATGATGGACAAGTTCGCCATCATTCGTTCCCTCGCGGACTCCCAGAGTGGACATGACCTCTACCAATGTCTCACTGCACTTCCGCGTAACACTCGTGGAATGACTGGCGGTATCGCCTCCATTGGCGCTTGGGTCTCTCGTTTATATGGCAGCGATAGAGACGGCATCCCTGCCCACCTGTCCCTCATGCACCCTACCGGTCACAGACAATGGGGCGATCCGGGAGAAGGAGGTTTCCTAGGAAGACAACATGGACCCTTCCGCCTAGCCAAAGGGAATGGAGACAATACGGGACTAGATACCGTAGAGAATATGACTCTGAGCGACCTTTCTCTCGAACGCCTTCAAGACAGACGCGCTCTCCGCGGTTCTTTTGATAAATTCAGAAGAGACTTGAACGACGCTGGCGACTTTGGCTCACTCGACGAATTCGAGCAGCAGGCTCTCGGCATTTTGTCCTCTTCCAAAATGGCCGGAGCTCTTGACCTCAGTAAAGAAGACCCGAAAGTGCTGGAACGCTACGGCAAGCCGGATCCCGAGTGGAGAGCCGACGGTGCTCCCAAAATGACAACCAACTTCCTCCTCGCTCGAAGACTAGTGGAAGCCGGGGCCCGCTATGTTTCCCTTAATTTCAGCAGGTGGGATTGGCATAGCAACAATTTCGATCGTGGTCGCGTAGACATTCCGATGCTGGACCAAGCCTTATGTGCCCTTGTTCAAGATATTCATGAGCGCGGCATGGAAAAGGACGTGAGCGTCGTGTGCTGGGGGGAATTCGGCCGCACGCCGAAAATCAATGCAAAAGGCGGACGTGATCACTGGCCAAAGGCCAACTTTTGCCTCTTGGCGGGAGGCGGGATGCGTACGGGACAAGTCATTGGTTCCACCGACAAACAAGGAGCCGAACCCAACGATCGCCCCGTTAAGTTCAAAGAGGTCTTTGCCACGCTCTTCAACAATATGGGCATTCCCTCAAACAAAGACCGCATCTTTGACCTAGGAGGTCGGCCACAGTATCCGGTGGAGCCGGAGGTCAAACCCCTTCGCGAATTGATTTAAGAGAGGAAGAAAGATTGCCGATTCGCTGTCTCAGCGAAGCAGGCGATGGATGGAGTCAACAGGAACGCATGACTTCACGACCATCTGCAAGTTCTCGTTATGACCTTTAACCTTCGAATAGTAAATCGAGTTAGTCGCTGAAACCATCCCCACGACAGCTCCGGTCGAATCTAGTACGGGAGCTCCGCTGGAGCCTTTGGCATAGTCTGCCGTGATAGCCATTCTGTTCGCCTGCCCGGTCTTCAAACGGGCAACGAAATATCGTGAGACATCTCCCTTGGTCATAGTAAAGTAGCGACCATCCGGGTGACTAATCACACTTACCGCAGTGCCAACAGGTGCTCGAGCGGCAAGCGGCAGTGGCGTAAGTTTGGCGTCCCGCAAGCGAAGAAGCGCCACGTCGTCCGACTTGCTGGCGGCCAATACTTCGCTTACGACAAAAGTTTTGCCATTGGAGTCCATAGCACCTAAAGCGACTCCTTCCTTACTATCTACAACATGGTAGTTGGTCGCGATAACGCCGTCCTCGCTCAGTGCGAAACCGGAAGCAGACGAAACATGCCACTTTGTGCATTTACCGCACTTGTAAAGCCTCCCGACGGCAAGTACGGAAGCCTTGCAACGAGAATAAAACTCATCGGGATGTATGCTTTCAAGCTTGGTTTCAGGAAGCTTAACGGTAGTTGTCCGCCTATTCAGTTGTCCACTTAAGG
>CAWVZQ010000591.1:0-2268 GCA_963934405.1 uncultured Opitutales bacterium
CGTCGAGAGACATGCCGCCCCAGCAGTTAGCCCCATTTTCGGGGCGGTCCCAAGTGTCATGTCCGAATTCGCCCTCTTCGGGTATGGTGTGGAAAGTCCAGAGCTTTTCGCCCGTGCGGACGTCGAACCCAAATACATCCTTACGGAACCCTGCCAGGACTAGGATGTTCTTGAAAATGGCTCCTGCAGCCCGCACCTCTGGGCCTGGCTTGGCGAATAGGACTTTACCATCCTTGGGTCGAAGGGCGTAAAGGGTTTCGCCCGCAGTGAAAAGAATACGGCCCTCGTGTTTTTCGTTTCCTTCCCAGTGAACCATTCCGCGAAAGGCGGGTTGTCCTCCTTTTTCGTTTCGGAAATTCCACAGTTCCTTGCCCGTGGCGGCATCCAGTCCAACCATTCGCTTGCCGGGGGTCGGAGTGATCAACACCCCTTGAACCACAATCGGATTGGCTTGCACGTTCGCCTTCCCGTCCTCGCTGCGATAAATCCAAGCCGTCTCGAGATCGGATACGTTATCCAAATTGATTTGATCGAGCAGGGAGTAACGGGAGGATGTTGCGTCGCCTTGAGAACGTCGCCAATCGATGAAATCCTGTTTTTTCGGCCACTTTGCCGCAGGTGTCATTTCTTCCGGTTTGGCGGCGGGTATGGTTTTGTAGAGAGGGAGCTTTTCGCGAACTTTTGGGTCCTCAACCGCCCAGTAGTCGGGTGATTTTCCTGTGACGATAGAAACCAAGCTAAGGATCAATAATGTGAGATTTGTTCTCATGCTTTTATCGAAGTTGCGGAAACCTAAGCTGTGGGCAAACCAAATTAGAACTCCTTTCCGCTTGTTTTCGCGGTGCTTTCACGCCACCAATGAGGCATGAATATAATTCACATCGCTGTTTTTTCCTTTCTCTTAGCTTTTGGTAGCCTGTTGGCCCGCAAGCCGAACGTGGTTTACGTCATGGCCGATGATCTTGGTTACGCCGAGCTCGGGAGTTACGGACAGAAGAAGATCAAGACGCCTCGCCTTGACCAATTGGCGGCCGAGGGCATGCGTTTTACGCGCAACTATTCCGGTAACGCCGTATGCGCTCCATCCCGTTGCGTCCTCATGACGGGCAAACATCCGGGGCACGCCTTCATCCGCAACAACGGAGAAGTAAAGCCCGAGGGACAGAGACCCATCCCCAAGAGCGAGTTCACCATGGCGGAAATGTTCAAGTCGGAGGGTTACGCAACTGGAGCATTTGGAAAGTGGGGGTTGGGCGGACCAGGCTCTGAAGGCGATCCGATTCATCAGGGATTCGACCGTTTTTTTGGGTACAATTGCCAGCGACACGCTCATAGTTATTATCCCAATTACCTTTGGAGCAATGATAAACGCGTACCCTTGAACAATGAGCCTCCCGTGCCTGGTCATGCATCACTTCCAAAGGGTTCCGACCCTGCTGACCCCCGCAGTTACGATGTCTTCAAGGGAAAGGAATATGCTCCTGACCGGATTAACGAGGAGGCTCTCAAGTTCGTCCGGAAGAACAAGGATAAGCCCTTTTTCCTCTACTACCCAACGGTGATTCCGCATGTCGCCTTGCATGTCCCCGATGAGGAACTCAAGCCTTACTTGGCCCAAAAATGGAACGATCCGCCCTTTTCCCGTCATCAAGGATACGGCTATACTCCTCACTTCACTCCCCGAGCAGCCTATGCCGCTATGATCACCAGAATGGATACTTATATTGGGCGGGTTCTCGACCTTGTGGATGAGCTTGGTTTGACCAAGGACACGATCGTGATATTCACTTCCGATAATGGAACGACTCACCTCAAGCTCGAGGTTGATTACGATTTCTTTGAGAGCGTGGGTAAATTGCGCGGGTTGAAGGGCTCTCTTTACGAAGGCGGTATCCGAGTACCCTTAATCGTCAAGTGGTCGGGCAAAATCAAAGCTGGCACGGTTTCGGATAGGATGACTGGGTTTGAGGACTGGCTCGTTACTTTACACACCTTAATCGAAGCGAAGAACCCATTGCCACAGGTACACGACGGCTACGAACAAGCACATCTTTTGCTGGGTAAATGCGCCCTTGTTCGACCCCCATTATACAGGGAGTTTTCCGGTTACGGGGGCCAGCAAGCCGTTTGGACGGGAAAGTGGAAGGGCATTCGCCAGAAAATGCTTCGTAAGGGAAAGAATCACGACCCCTTGAAAATCGAGCTTTATGATCTCCAAAAGGATCCTTCGGAGAGCACGGACCTCGCGTCCAAGCATCCCGAGGTGGT
>CAWVZQ010000592.1:0-2267 GCA_963934405.1 uncultured Opitutales bacterium
GGCGGGGAAAGCAGCGCGGCTACGTCTTTGGCATCGGTGGGGAAGGGGACAAGGGCAGTGTGCCCGGACACTTGTTCTTCTGGGTGTCCTCTAGGGCCGAATCCTTCAGCGGCATCACGGTGTACGGAAGCCAACCGGTCAACGATGGCAAGGAGCACGTCGTGGCGGTCGAGTTCGTGGCCGGCAAGTCCGTTCGCCTGTTTGTCAACGGCATCGAGGACAAGGCGGCCAAGGCAAGCGGAGCTCCACCATCTTTCATTGCCAAGTCCAGTCGCCCTCTTGCCATTGGATCGGGGTACAACAGCAGCCTGAAGGCAAATGCCTACCGCTTCGAGGGTGAACTGAGCGACGTTCGCCTCAGTGACCAAGCGGTGGGTGATCAGCTCACCATCGGAGCTGCCGGCAAGCAGGTCGCCGATCTGCAGGAGAAGCTTCGTAAACTGGATGATCAAAAGGGTGCCACGAAGATGGTGGACGCCGTGCCCGTGATGCGTGAACGGGTAAAGCCCCGAAACACCTTCATTCACGTGCGGGGAAGCTTTCTCGACAAGGGAGATCAAGTGTCCCCCTCCGTCCCGGAATTGTTCTCCGTCTCCAAGGAATCCCAGCCGGGCAACCGCCTGGAATTCGCCCGATGGTTGGTGGATGGCAAAAATCCTTTGGTCGCCCGAGTGGTGGTGAATCGTTTTTGGCAAAGCTATTTCGGGCATGGCTTGGTGCGCACCCCGGATGATTTCGGGGCCCAGGGGACGCCTCCCAGTCATCCGGAGTTGCTCGACTGGTTGGCGGCCGAGTTTGTCGAGAGCGGGTGGGACATGAAGCATATCAATCGCCTGATCGTTACCTCTGCCACTTATCGGCAATCCGCCCGCGTGCCGTCCGATTCCTTCGAGCGCGATCCTGAAAACCTTTTGCTTGGGCATATGCCGCGCGTCCGCTTGCCGGCTGAACAAATCCGTGACCAAGCTCTCGCCGTGAGCGGTCTCCTGGTGAGGAAAGTCGGTGGTCCTCCAGTGTACCCCGTTCATCCCGCCAACTATTGGGAACAGCGGGCGCTGCCAGGCAAATGGACCAACAGCCAAGGGGATGGCCGCCATCGTCGTACCATGTATGCCTACTGGCGCCGCATGGCCCTACATCCTTCCCTGGAGATCTTGAATGCCCCGGCCCGCGACAATTGCGTCGTCAGGCGCGACGTTGCGAACGTGCCGACTCAAGCGTTGGTCCTCTTGAACGATCCCATTTTCACGGAGGCTGCCTCCGCTTTTGCCGCTCGCTTGCTCACCGAAGTGGAGGGCTCTGATGCACAGCGTCTGGAGCGGGCTTTCCGTCTCGCCTTGGGCCGACCACCGGATCCTGCGGAACGAAAGCAGTTCCTTTCCTTCCTCAAGCTTCAGCGAGAGCAATTGAATGAGGACCAGACTTGGGCCCTGATCTGTGGAGCGCTTCTCAATCTCGATGAAACCATTACCCGTCCATGAGTGATCCCTTTGCAGGTCAGTCTGCCTTAGAGGCTGTTACCCGCCGCACCTTCTTGAAGGATTCGGCGATTGGGTTGGGCTCCATTGCTTTAGCCAGCCTGCTCCAGTCCGAAGGCCATGCCGATGGTTTGGAAGGAGACGGAGGCACGCTTCGCCGCTTGCATTTCCTGCCCCGTGCGAAGCGGGTGATTTTCCTCTTTATGGCAGGTGGGCCCTCGCACGTCGACCTCTTCGACCCCAAGCCCTTGCTCAATGAAATGGACGGAAAGAAGATTCCGCCGCACCTGCTTAAGGATCACCAGAGTTTCGCCCTTATCCGGGGCACGCCGAGCCTCAAGGGTTCCCCTTATCAATTCGCTCCCCGCGGGCAGTCAGGCATCATCATGTCCGAGCTTTTGCCGCACCTCGCCACGGTGGCGGATGACTTGACCGTGATCCGCTCGATGAAGACCACCACCAACGTGCATGACCCTGGGGTCAACATGATGAATTGCGGCACGCAGTTGTTTGGACGTCCAACCTTGGGGGCCTGGCTGTCCTATGGCTTAGGTTCGGAAAACAGCAATTTGCCCGGTTACGTCGTCCTGACCTCTGGCTCCGATGACGGACAGCCTCTGTTGCAAAGTTTCTGGGGGAATGGGTTTCTCGATTCCAGGCACCAGGGCGTTCCTTTCCTGAAGGGGCCCGAACCGGTCCTGCACCTGACCAATCCCAAGGGAGTCGATCGCAACCGCCGGCGCCAGCAACTCGATCTCATCAACTGGATGAACAAGCGCCACCACGAGG
>CAWVZQ010000593.1:0-2266 GCA_963934405.1 uncultured Opitutales bacterium
TCAAGCCGAGTTGGATCGTATCGCCTTTCTTCGAGATGGTCTTGCCAAACGAGGAGACCCTGTACCTACCTTGGAAGAAATCGCAGCAGACGTCAAAGGTGACAAGCTTCTTCAGCCCGAAGGTGATTGCGATCTATATGGTCGCCGACCCAATTCCCGTCTGGAGGGTTGGCAGGTCGGGCTTGCTTTTGGAGTCCCAAGAAGGGCCAAGCGTTTCAGCAAAACTTGAATGGCTTTAGTATGCCGATTTCTAACAAGTTGAAATCGGTTTTTTGTTCGCTGACATTATTTGGTTCTCTTGGCAGTTGCCTCTGGATGCACCCGTTTGGATTACTTGGTCGTTATCATTATCGCCGAAATCCAAATGATTTAATTTCTCAGAGATTGTAAATCCGGATAAGGATTAGAGGCATCTCTATGATCAGTTTCTCGGTAATTATTCCAGCTTACAATGAGGAAGCTCTTCTTGCCGAAACTATTGCCGAGATTCGGCGAGGTATGGACGATTTATTGCCAATTGCCGGAGAAATAATTGTAGTCGACAACAATTCCGTGGATCGTACGCCCAAGATCGCTATCGCTGGCGGAGCTAGCGTCGTTTTTGAGCAGATCAATCAAATTTCCAGGGCCCGAAACTCCGGTGCTCGAGAAGCGAAAGGCAAATACTTGTTTTTTGTGGATGCAGACACAATTGTACCTCTTCCGCTACTTAAACAGAGCCTGACTTGCATGCTTTCCGGCGACGTCGGGGCGGGAGGTTCTACGCTATGTTTCGATTCTAAGTTGCCGGAAGGCTCGTCAGATCACTTGTTGGCAAATTTTTGGAACCTAGTCTCACGATCTTTTCGTATGGCAGCCGGCAGCTTTATCTTTTGTCGACGGGAAGCCTTTGAGTCCATAGGCGGATTTTCCGAGAAAGTATTTGCAGGGGAGGAAATTTTTCTGTCCATGGCCCTTAAAAGGTGGTGTCGGAAAAGCGGTTACGTCTTCCGGATACTGAAGCATTATCCTGTTGTGACTTCTTCTCGCAAGCTGTTTTGGCATTCCAAAGCTCGGATCTTCGGCGTGATTCTATTGCCGATGATTTTTCCGTTTGTTTTAAGGTCCAAACGCTTTTGCAGCTTTTGGTATGCCAGGCCCGGTGCGAAGGGTCGCGAATGAGGCTATTTTATTCAAAAGGGTAGCGTAAACCCCATCGGTCGCGGATTTTGTCCAAGGTCTCCATTATTGAAATGCTTTCATCGAGGGGCATTACGTCGCTTTCCAATTTGCCATTTCGCATCAATTCCATGAATGCGGCGGCTTCATAGTTAAAACCGTTACTAGAAAAGGGTAGGGAGAAACATTCCTCCGATTCGTCATTGCGCGTTAAGATTAATTCTTGGGGACGCCAGCACTGCCTTGAGATTTTCAGCTTCGCTTCGCTGCCTGCAATTACTGTTTCCTGAGAGGTTTGTGCCTCAAGAGAAGAATGCATGATTGAAAGTGCTCCTTCGGCGTGCCGAAAGATATATGCCGCCTGCTCGTCCACTCCCGTTTTGCCTTTGTGCCAAGTGGTGACGATTTCTTCCGGTTTGCCAAAGAGCATGGAGGATAGGGATATCGGATAAATACCAATATCCAGAAGCGACCCGCCTGCCAATTCCATGTTTAGCAATCTGCCTTTTGGGTCGCGATTCTTGGCCTTGAAGCCAAAATCGGCCTGTAGGGAACGAAGTTTTCCCAAGGTTCCGTTGGCAACGAGTTCACGAACCTTCGCCATTCCGGGTGGAAATCGTGACCACATCCCCTCCATCAACAACGTTTTGTTGGTTCGAGCGACATCGACCATGTGCCGAACCTGCTGTGCATTTACGGCCATCGGTTTTTCGCAAAGAACGGCTTTGCCTGCCTCTATGCATGTTACGGTATTTGAGGCATGCTCTGTGTGTGGTGTCGCTATGTAGACTGCGTCTATTTCTTGGTCGGACGCTAAGGATTCGTAGGAAGCGTGACGATTGGCAATCTGCCACTTTTCGGCAAAAGCTATGGCAGTCTTGGGATTTCGCGAACCCACGGCCTTCAGCTCAGCATCGGTAAGGACGGAGAGTCCTTCTGCAAATGCATTGGCAATGCGACCAGTGCCTAGGATTCCCCAGCGTATTTGTTCTTTCATGATTCGACATGCAAATTCCGGATACGCGAAGGGCAAGCTCGAAACCAATTGTAACTTCACCTCAAGCTTGACCTTATGCTCATCTCGGTTTTCTTTGAATCCGAGATTCAT
>CAWVZQ010000594.1:0-2262 GCA_963934405.1 uncultured Opitutales bacterium
ATCCACGAAGGTTGCCTTGATTGCTCGGTTTTCCGAGCTGTTCCAGTCATGCTCACTATCGAGATCGGCTTCGGTCACCTTCGGGAGTTTCATCTTGGAACGGACCTTGGCGAGGGCAGCCAGCTTCTTGACCTCGGCGGCGGCCATGGCCTTCAGCTTCTTGGCCAAGTACTGCGACGTCTCGGAGAGCCTGCTTAGAGGAACGATCACCTCGCGACGACCGCCTAGGGTAGAAAGGGTGAGGTTGGCGTCGTTCACCTCCACGAAGCGACCCTTCAGCGGGTTGCCGTCCGAGCTCGTCCACACCTGTTCGGCGGAAAGATCGAGCTCGCCATCGGGGTCGGTTGCCTCAGGCTTGGCCGTGGTAGAGCCTCCGGCAGGTTTTGGCTTGGCCGCGTCTCGGAGCTTGTTAGCGAGTTCGCGCGATTCCGATTGAAGCGTATTCAGGGGCAACGCAAACACTTGCCCGTTCCAGTTGATGGTAACGCTGGTGGCGTCGGCCTTGAGGAAGCGAGCCTGCAGGGTGCGACCCTTCAGGTCGGTCCACGGATGGATGCCGGTTACGGCGGGACCGGAAGGCTTCGAAACTCCTCCCAGCTTTGCGGCAAGGGCTTGCGATTCGGGCTTCAAGGTATTCAGGGGCAGCGTGAACACTTGTCCGTTCCAGTCGATGGTCACGCTGGCGGCATCGGCCTTTATGAACTTGGCCTGCAAGGTACGCCCCTTCAAGTCGGTCCACGGATGCAAGGCTTCCGCGTCCTGACCAACCGCGGCCAGGGCGAGAAAAAGGAAAAGTAAGGATATTGTTTTCATCATGATGCAGGACGACATTCTTCCGGTTCATTCTCCCATGGCAAGGTTACGTTTACGGGAACGTGCTCCCAAGGTCGGAAGGGCTCGAAGATTTTTCCGGGATTCAGGATGCCGTTCGGGTCGAGCGTTTTCTTGATCGCCTGCATGGTTTTCCATTCGGCGTCGTTGAACATGAGACGCACGAATTCGGTCTTGGCCAAGCCTATCCCGTGCTCGCCGCTTATGGCTCCATCCAATTCCACCACCTTGCGCATGAGCTCTCCCAAGGCGATGCGAGCTCGTTCCGCCTCGTCGGCGTCCTCCCGGTCGTACATGAAGTTCACGTGCAGGTTCCCGTCCCCGCAATGCCCGAAGGTGCCGATGCGCAAGTCGCGCTCCTCCCGCAGGCGGTTCACGAAGGCGACGAGTTCGGGTTGCCGTTTCAGGGGCACCACGACGTCCTCGTTCAGCTTGGTGTTGGCCAGCTTCTTCATGGCCTGCGAACCCTTTCGGCGCACCTCCCACAATTCCTCGGCCTCCTCCGCGTTCGCCGCCGCCTTGTGAGAAACCGCCGCCTCGGAAAACCATTGCTGGAGCTTGGTCGCATCCTCTTCCACTTGGGCGGGATGTCCATCCAGTTCCACCAAGAGCACAGGCAGACCCGAAGTGCCCTCCAGCACCGTTTTGCCCGTGTAGCTCTCCACCCCGGACACGGTCCATTGGTCGAGAAACTCAAGGATCGACGGTCGGATGCCCAGCCGACCCAAGGCGAAAGGCCCCTGCAGGGCTTCCTCCTCCGAGGCGAAAGCCGCCAAAAAGGTACGGGAAACGGCGGGCTTCGGAACCAGTCTCAGGGTAACCTCGGTGATCACTCCCAGCGTACCCTCGCTCCCGATCCACAGGTCGCGCAAATTGTAGCCCGTGGCGAACTTGCGGGTCGCCCTGCCCCACTTCACCTTCTCGCCCGTGGGCAGGAAACCGCCGAGGGCCAGCACGTAGTCGCGGGTCACCCCGTACTTCACGCACCGCAGCCCCCCCGCATTGCAGGCCACGTTACCCCCGATCGTGCAAAACTTCTTCGACGAGGGATCAGGCGGATAAAACAGCCCCACCTCCTCGGTCGCCTTCTGGAGATCGGCCACCACCGCTCCCGGCCGGGCCACGCACACGCGCTCCTCCTCGTCTATGGAAAATCCGTTCATCGCCGAGAGGTCCAGCACCCAGCCACCATGGATGGGCGCCGCGCTGCCCGTGAGGGAAGAACCCACCCCACGCGTGGTCACGGGAATGGCAAACTCGTTCGCCAGCCGAAGCAGCTTGCCAACCTGGGCATCCTCCGTCGGACTCACCACGGCGCGGGGAGCGAACGACACCTTCATCGCATCGTAGGAAACCCGACGCAGGTCCTCCTCCTCCGTGGAGGTCACCTCGCCCAGGCTCGCAAGCAAGGCGGCCAAGCCCATGGCGGCG
>CAWVZQ010000595.1:0-2257 GCA_963934405.1 uncultured Opitutales bacterium
GCACTAAATATAAGGGTGACAGTAGTCAGGCAGGCAGCGGCGATCCGGGCCTTGTCGATCTTGAGAAACAGGATTATCGCCTCAAAGCAGATAGTCCATTACGCGGCAAAGCGATCAACCTCAGCGAGTTCTATAAATCGGACTTCGCCGGTCGTCCATTGCCTAAGACCGGCAACTGGGATATCGGAGCAATTCAATACAACGCGGCCAAGCCGACCAAAACGTTGCAGCCAAAACGGCGGTATTCCTATCCTTAAGACCCTTTCTCTTAACAATGAAAATACTAACTCCAATTTTGATAGGTTTGTTAGTTATAGGGTGTGCTACTCCTGGCAGCAACGTCACCGAAACAGCAACTGATAAGTCAATTACCATTCGCGTCGCTGCCTACAATGTGGAGTTTGGGGAAAATGCCACACCGGAAGAAATTGGCAGGATGTTTAAATCATACAACTTGGACATCATCGGGTTTAATGAAGTGCCGGATGGCGACTGGACGGCTCGTGCAGGCAAGGTGCTGGACATGAAACACAGTTACGTGGGCAAAATCACATCCGCGAATCACAAGGATAAATACAAATCAATTCTGAGCCGGACGCCATTCGAGGCTACGGCCGAGTATGAACTAAGCGTTGAGCGAAGGCGTTCATGGAATCCTGCGTCGGTTGTGAAAGCCGTTACAAAGATTGATGGTGTTGCAGTCGCAATTTACTCCCTTCATATTTGCCGTTCGACAGACAGTCATAGTACGGGCCATGCCTACCGGTTGGCCAACGAGGTGTTGCCAAAAGAAAAGACGAAGCGGGTTATCGTGGTAGGGGATTTCAATAACAATATGGGCGACGTGGCCATGAACAAGTTAGAAGCGTCAGGGTTTAGAGCGGCCTGGAAAGATCTTAAGATCGATGCCTCCAAGGAGTTCACTTATAATGCATTGAAACCAAAAGTGCCGAACCTTGGTGTGATTGATCATATTTTTTACAATACTGGGTCTCGAGCCAGTGCCAAGGAAGGTGAAATCATCGAATTGAAGAAGCCCCTTTCGGACCATAAGCCCGTCTGGGCGGAAATCGCTTTTCCCAAACACCTCAAGAGGCTGAGGCAATCCAAGTAATCTAGTTTCAAGATGCCAATCACTCTCCCTCCGATCAATCGTCGTGAGTTCATCAGGGACTCCCTTGCTCTTGGATCTACGGCCACCATGTTGGCTCGGGGAGCTTCTGCCGCAGCTAGAGATGGATCAAAGTTGGATCAAAACCGTGTGGCTTTGCTTGCGGACACTCACATCAGCGCCAACCCCCAGCTTTCTTACCCCGGGACGAAGTGGCCTGGATCTCCCGTACCGGAATACGAGCATGAGAGCGTAAATATGGCGCGATGCCTTGCCAATGTGGCTAAGAATATAATCGCCCTCAATCCCCGGCCCACTCACTTGATCATCAACGGCGACTGCGCCATGAGCAGAGGAACGGAAGCCGAGTACAAAGAGCTTCTCCGGCTTCTCGAGCCGGTCCGTTTAGCCGGCATCACCGTTCACGCGACTATCGGCAATCATGACAACCGGGAGAAGTTGTGGAAATTGCTTCCTTTCCTGAAAAAGGAACAGATGGGTGTTCAGGCGGGCGTGATTGATTTACCCCATGCCAACCTTGTCCTCCTAGATTCCGGGAGAAGGGGAATTCTGGGGAATAAGCAATTGAGCTGGCTCGCCCGAGAACTCGACGAGCGGACCGACAAGCCAGCCCTTGTATTCGGGCACTTCAATCCTTTCCCCAACAAGGGCGTGCGTCCCATCAAGGGCATGAGCGATGGATCGTCTTTGTTGAAACTACTTAAGGGTCGAAAACATGCTCGGGCCTATCTTTATGGTCACACGCATGAGTGGCAGCATGCCCGGATGGAACATCTCCACGTCATTGGCCAACCGGCGGTTAGCTACTATTTTGGAAAAGGACATGCCCATGGATCGCTCGATATGAAACTTACGAAAAACTTCGCTGACTTAGAATTGCAATGCATAGACTCCAACCATAAACAGCACCGAGCTCGGAAGCGGGTGAGTCTGAAAGAAAAGCGAACGTAGGTACTATCCATTCGGCAAGCGAGACCATCAAACTAGACTCAGGCAGGGAAGCTTATGTCTTCAACCTCTTCCTCCCTTCATCCACCCAATCATCTCAGGTAAATCATCAATCAGGATGAGTCCCAAGCCTCCCAGGAAATCTCACTTATCTCGACACAGATTACACAGTTGTCT
>CAWVZQ010000596.1:0-2257 GCA_963934405.1 uncultured Opitutales bacterium
ATCTCAACGATCAGCTCTTCTTGCGAAATGCTTTCGGGAAATAATTCGAGACGGCTTTCCACGCCAATCTCGGCAGCGGTTTTCTGCTTCTTGTTGACGTATGAGACGGAAGCCGGGTCTTCGCCTACTCTTACGAAAGTTACGCAAGGCGTAGGGCCGTCGAGGTAGGCGACTTCCTCGGTAAGTTCTTCGATGACTTGCCGAGCTATGCCGTTACCGTCAATGAGTTCCATGGTCTGGATATTGTGGGAAATTCTATTTTTCGCCGAGGACCGAGGCACAGCCTACCGAATGGCAGGAAACTTTTTATCTCAATAAAAAACTATTCGCGTCCGCGCATCAGGCGAGCCCGAATAATAAGGTTTTTCGAGCCTTCCTCCACAGGTTCCAGTTTTCCCAGGATGGTCACGCGTTGGTCCCGAAAGTCGAGTGGGTCCACGGCTCGCATTCCCTCGACGTCGACGAATGCGAGGCGCTTGCCGTCGGAATTCAGGAGTTGGTAGGGAAAATCTCTTTCGTAGCCAAGTTTTCGCGGATTAAGCACGAGCTTTCCTTCGAAGTTGCGATGCAAACTGACTGCAGGAGGAGGAAACGGAGGTTTGAGAGGCATGCGGATGTCTCCCGGTTTCTGCTGGTCGGTTTCAATCGGGGGCAATTCCCTTATTTCTCCCGATGCAGGTGCGGTGTCCTCCGCCGCGACCACGGGCGGGCTAGCTTCGGCAACGGCGCCATCGTTCCATCGGTCGCGACCCAATACAACGGGTTCCACCTCGTTGGGAGACGAGGGTTGCTTCCCGGTGAGAGGATTTTGAAACGCCGCGGCCAAGGAGCTAGGCGGTGGAGGCGGACTGGATTGGAAGAGGGGATTGCCTCGTCGCAAGCTGCTCACCACAGGACTGTTTTCGCCTGCGTCGAGTTGTGCGGGGTGTAAGGCTTGTGCGAAGAGGTAGCTTGAAGCCGGCAAGGAGATAGCGGCGAAGAGAATTGAGGATCGTTTGATGAAATTCGTCAATTTAGCCATGGTTAATCATCGTTAATGGGTTCTTACGCGAAGAGCAAATCAATTTCTGCCTGAGTCAGTTCGCGAACCTGTCCCAGCGATAGGTTTCTAATCGAAAATCGGCCGATATTCACCCGCTTCAAGCGCTCTACGGTGTAGCCAAAAGTGGCAAGCAGCCTGCGAATCTCCCGCTTTTTTCCATGTCCCATCTCTACTTCGACCCTCTTGGGAAACTTCTTGTTCGATTTTGAATGCAACACTTTGTCAATTCGCAGAAATTCCCCTTCTACCTTTCTACCTTTTTCCAAAAGTGGGACGTGATCAGGTTCCAGCGGGCGAGAAAGCTTCAGCATGTAGAGCTTTGTCACTTCGGACGAGGGGTGGGTAAGGCGATGGGCGAGTGCGCCGTCGTCGGTGATGACTAAGAGACCTTCGCTGTCCTTGTCCAGCCTGCCAGCGCAGAACAGCCGATGCTTTGCATATGGTTTGGGCAAAAGGTCAAAGACGATGCGTTCGGCATGCGGGTCATCATTCGTACATGCGAATCCACGCGGCTTGTGCATGATCAAGGAAACTTTTTCTGAAATTCGTGGTCGCACCTGTCTGCCATTCACCCGAACGTTGTCATCGCTTGGATTTACTCGCATGCCTAGCTGGGCAACCTTCCCATTTACAGTTACTTGACCTTCGGCGATCCACTCCTCGGCCTTCCGTCTTGAACACAAGCCCGCTTCGGCAATGAATTTCTGTAACCGCAGGCTATCGGCCGTTGTTGTCTCCGGTTTCTCGCCTTTATTACTTTTATTTGAATCTTTAGTCATGAATATTCGCGGGTTGCTAACCGCCCTTGATTTCCTCAAAAGTCAAACCTCAACGATTTTAATTAGGTTTGTCCCATCAGTCGAATACTACGAAAATTACATATATGACAGAAGAAAACTCTCCCAAGCTTGCTCTTGTGACCGGTGCCGGTCGTGGTATCGGTCGTGCAATTGCCACGGCGCTTGCACGCGATGGCATGGAAGTCATTTGCGTGAGCAAGTCCCCGGACTCCTGTGGCGCCGCCGCTCAGTCCATTACTGAAAATGGCGGACTCGCACAGTCGTTGGCGGTGGACGTTTCCGATGGTAACGCCGTACGCGAAGCCTGCGAAAAAATTCTTGAGGAGCGCGAGTGCGTAGACGTTCTTGTAAACAATGCGGGCATCACTCGCGATAATCTTCTGTTTCGGATGGGGGAGGAGGATTGGGACAACGT
>CAWVZQ010000597.1:0-2256 GCA_963934405.1 uncultured Opitutales bacterium
ACGTCCGGAAGGATTTGGGGAATCCGCAATTGCCCTTTATTGTGGGAAACTTGGCGGAGTTCTACGGCACCGGCAAAGATCACAAGGCGCCGGATCGGGTAGCGCGTATCACCAAAATCAAGGAGATCCTCAGAAGCTTGCCGAAAAAGGTGCCTCATACCGGGTTTGTCGAATCCACCGGCTGCAGTCCGGCTGCCCGGGCGAAGGTACATTTTGACCGCAAGTCGAGTTTGCTCATGGGCAAACGCTATGCCAAGGTTTATGCCGATATGTTTGGTAAACCATGAAATTTTTTTTACTTTTAATTCTCTTTTTCACCACCCTTTTCGGCAAGGCTTCGCCCACTCCGAACATTGTATGGATCGTAATCGAGGATGCATCCCCGCATGTCGGGTGCTATGGCGAAACCCTGATCGAGACACCGCATATCGACAGCATGGCACGGGAAGGCATTCGTTGCAAAAACGCCTTCGTTACCTCCCCCGTTTGTTCGTCCAGTCGCTCGGCGATGGTCAGCGGAATGAACCAGACCACCCTTGGGGTACACAACCACCGTAGCCAGACCTCGTCCGGCAAAGGTGGAGGAAACGCGGCCTACTACGACAGCTACAAGGTCCCCAAGTCGGTCAAGCTGATCCCCGAGCTCTTCCGCGATGCCGGGTACTACGTAACCAACAAGAGCAAGACGGACTACAACTTCATTCCGACGAGCAAGCTCTATCACGGCAGCGACTGGAAAAAGGCGCCTGCCGATCAACCCATCTTCGCTCAATTCCAACTTAGTGGGGGGAAGAACCGCAAAGCGAAAAGCCAGGCCGATCCGGACAGGGTGGTTCTGCCTCCTTACTATCCAGATCACCCTGTGCTCCGTCAGGACTGGGCGAAGTATTTGGACTCCTGGGTCAAGACCGATGAAGAGGTCGGACAAATCCTGGCGGATCTCGAGAAAGCGGGACGATTGGATTCGACTGCGGTCTTTCTTTGGACGGACCATGGAGTCACCCACCTGCGGGGCAAGCAGTTCCTCTATGAAGAAGGCATCCGCGTTCCCATGATCATTCGGTTGCCGAAGAAACAACACAAGGGTACGGAGCGGGACGACCTTATCGAGCACATCGACGTCGCCGCTAGTTCGCTCAAATTGGCCGGCATCAAGATACCCCCTAATGTGCAAGGGCTCGACTTCCTCGCTTCGGACTACAAGCCACGAGAATTTGTTTTCGCAGCCCGTGACCGGTGTGATGAGACGGTGGATATCCTGCGTTGCGTACGTGATTCCCGTTACAAGTACATCCGGAATTTCATGTCGCACGTTCCCCACGCCCAACCCAGCCAGTACAAGGACGGCAAGAAGATCGTGCAGGTCATTCGGGGCCTGCACAAGGAAGGTAAGCTCAACGAGCAACAGTCGCGACCCTTCGCCTCCCGACGCCCGCCGGAAGAACTCTACGACCTGAAAAGCGACCCGCATGAACTTGTCAACTTGGCCACGGACCCAAAGCATCAAGAGCGCTTGGCCTCCATGCGCAAGGAGCTCCTCCAACGCATGACGGAGACACGCGACATGGGCCTGATCCCCGAGCCGATTCTGGAGGACGTCGGGCGGGAGGCGGGAAACAAATACCTCGCTTTTCTCAAAACCGACTACAGCAAGCAAACCCGGCGATTGATCGAGGTGATCACCGCCGGCGAAGCAAACGAGAGCGACAAGCTATTGCACTTTGCCAAATCTTCGGATCCATCGACCCGTTACTGGGCGGCCGTCTGGTTGGGGGTCAACAAGACGGAAAAAAGCAAAGCAACCCTTTTGAAATTAACCAATGATCCGGTACCCGCCGTCCGCGTCGCGGCGGCCCAGGCCTTGTGCAAGTTCGGCGACCTCAGTCACATGAAGCTACTGGTCGAGCATATTGAGGATCCGAACTTGCTGGTCGGGATGTTCGCCCTGCGGGCCATCGAGGAACTCGGCGACGCGGGCAAAGCGTACCGCGAAGCAATCGCCGCGTCCCAGAAGTCAAAGTATGAATTTTCCCGACGCATCGCAAGGCGATTGACCGCCAAGTGGCGTTGAGGTTAGGAATCAACCTTCTCCTTCAACGCATATATCACGAAACCCATCATGCAACGATTCCTTCTGCCGACCCTGCTCGCCTTCTTGCCATTCGTCACCCAAGCCAACGACAACTTCGATATCCTCAAAAACGCCAAGAAGATCGTCTTCTTCGGGGACAGCATCACCTACGGGGGCGAGTATGT
>CAWVZQ010000598.1:0-2255 GCA_963934405.1 uncultured Opitutales bacterium
GGAGCTCGACGTTACTACCGGTGAAATATCCCTTGCGGTCGAATTTCTCGGCTTCCGGGTCGACCTTCAGGGTCCTTGCATGAGCCGTATTCCCAGTGGCCCGCAAGACGGCTCGCAGTAATTGCTCGGGGGTTAAGCCCTTCGGTGAGGTCACCCGATAACTGGCCGGCTCGACCTTGGTCACGCCTTCCGGCAGTCGACTGCTTCGTTGGTAGGTCTCGCTCAGCATGATTTCGCGAAGCAACCATTTAAGGTCGAAGCCATGGGAAACGAATTCACCGGCAAGCAGTTCCAACAACTTTGGGTGCGAAGGTGAATTTTTCACGTGCATTTGGTCGAGTGGATGGAAAAGACCGCGACCCATTAGCAGAAACCAGATACGATTAACGCTGTTGCGGGAGAAAAGGTCGTTCTCCTTGTCGGTCAAATCCTTCGCAAGGCGCTCGCGAGTTCGGAACTTTGGAACAGCGGGCAAACCCTGCTCGGCCGCCTTCTCGTACTCCTCCCCCTTCTCGAACTGAGGAATCTCAACTTCCTTTCGATTCGGTAATCGTGGCCCTGTACTCATTTTCTCCAGATCAAAGACCGATTCGAATTCCACCTTCTTTCCGGCAAGTCCTTCCACCAGATAGACCTTGTTCTCTTTTTTATGGGTAGCCTGCTTGGTTTGGTTTAGATAGGCGAACAACCCCCAATAATGGGCCTGCTTCCATTCCTTGACCGAGGGATGATCGTGACACTTGGCGCAGGTCAGGTCCATTCCGAGAAGAAGGCGAGCGATGTCCTCAGTCATGGCATGGTGATCGGCCGTACCGAGAAACTTCATTGCCGGGCGGCCCGCCCCCTGACCATTGGCTTCGATCATCTGACGAATCATAACGTCCCATAGAGGTTTTTTACGAAGAGTTTGCTTCAGGAATTCGGCCCATTCCTCTTTGAAGACTTTACCTTGGTCCAAGCGTTCCAGAAGCATCACCGAAAATCGTTCCGTCCAATGGGCGGCAAATGGGTCGCCAGAGATCAAGCGGTCCATCAACTTTGTTCGTTTGTCAGCGGACTTGTCCGCCAGGAAAGTGGTCACCTCACCTGCAGTGGGGATATTTCCCGTCAGGTCGAGCGTGACGCGACGAAGGAAGCCGGCGTCATCCGAGATTCCCCCAAAAGGAACATCACCAGCCTTAGCCCTAACAAGATCGTCGATTTGTTTGTGCAACCCCTGCTTGCCATACAGAAGGCATCCCCAGACCAAAGACATGGCGAACCAAGGCACCTTTCGCCATAGGCTATCGAAGACATTTTTCAACATAAGATCTGCTTTAGAAATAATTGCCTACAACTCGACGGAAGCTCAAGACACAAGAAGCTTTTCACAAATAATTTTCTTTATAAGGATGACCTAAGCCTTGCTAAACAAAGCTCTCCTCCTAGGCTTATAAGCATGCAAACTAAAGCAATCCTAATCCTTACTCTTTTAGTTACCTCCTTCATGAGCGGTTTTGCCGCCGCTCCTCTCGTCTACGAAGGCGAACAAGGTCTCGGGAAAGGCAAGCACCTGGTCTTCATCGCGAGCGATCACGAGTACCGCTCCGAGGAAACTTTGCCCGCCCTCGCCCGCATCTTGGCCAAGCACCATGGTTTCAAGTGCTCCGTCGTGTTCGGTGTGAACGCCAAGGGCGAAATCCAGCCCGGGGCCAACAACGTGCCGGGTATCGAGGAGTTGGCCAACGCGGACCTCATGGTGGTTTTCACCCGCTTCCAAAACTGGCCGGCCGATCAGATGAAGCATTTCGTGGACTACTTGGACCGAGCCGGGCCGATCGTCGGGTTGCGCACCGCCACCCATGGATTCAACAAAATCCCGAAGGACAGCCCATATGCGAAATACAACAACGGCTACGGCGGTGAGGACTACAAGGATGGTTTTGGTCGCCAGGTCTTGGGAGAAAAATGGGCCGGCCACTATGGCGGCAACCACCGCTCAAGCACCCGTTTGGACATTGTGCCTGAACAGGCCAAGCATCCCATTTTGCGTGGAGTGAAGGACATGTGGGCCCAGTGCGGCGGCTATAACGCCAACCCCTTGAAGCCATACACCGCCTTGGCTATGGCCCAACCCCTCAAGGGAATGTCTCCGGACTCTCCCGACGACGAGACTCGCAAGCCCGTGCCAGGTGCCTGGACACGCCACTACATGGGCAAGGACGGCAAAACCAAGGGACGTGTATTCACCAGCACCTACGGAGCATCCAACGACA
>CAWVZQ010000599.1:0-2249 GCA_963934405.1 uncultured Opitutales bacterium
CGTCGCTTCCCTCGTCGATGGTAAACAGTTTCTTCCCGAGCTTTCCCTTCTTGCTCACGGCATAGCAGGTCACGGTGTCGGGGTAGTCGTGATACTTGGGGTCCGGGTGGCGCTTGTGTCCGCCTGTGTCGGCTACGTAAAGCCGTGAGCCGTCAGGAGAAAAAACAATGCCGTTGGGCATGGCCAAATCTTTGATCAAGACCTCGACCTTGCCCGTTTCCGGGTTTAGTTTGTAGACCCAGTGGCCGGGGATTTCATGCGGTGCCCGCAAGCCCCATGGAGGATCCGTAAACCAGAGTGTTCCGTCCTTCCAGACGGCCACGTCATTGGGCGAGTTGAAACGTTTGCCTTCGAACTTTTCGGTCAGGACCTTGGCTTTGCCGTCCTTACCAATGCGGATGATGTTCCGGGCAGCGTGTTGGCAGGAGATGATGCGACCCTGCAGATCGAGAATATTCCCATTGGCCTGTTCGCTCTTGCGGAATACGGACAAGCCGTCCTTCTTGCTCCACTGCATGAGCTTGCTGTTAGGTATATCTGAGAAGACGACCTTGCTTTCCCCGGGCAGCCAAACGGGCCCCTCCGTGAACTTCATGCCTCCGGCCAGTTTCTTTACCTTGGCACCCGGTTGAACGAGTGAGGCGGCTTGGACGGAGAGTGCCAGGGCGGAGAGGACCGTGAAGAGTGACAGGATGACTTTTTTGATGATCATGGTAGGGTGAGGGTTTGGTAAGGGATCCGTTTTTGAAAGAGTGGGTTGATTTGCTTGTCGTTTTTAGCGCGTCACTAGATCGGACATTCTCGCGTCCCAGGCAAGGGAGGCCACCTTCTTAAGGTTGCCGTCCTTCGAAATCCGGTAAGCAGTGAGACTGGCTCCGTTGGTCGCGGAAACGAGAAGAAATTTTCCGTCCGGAGAAAGGGTCAGACCCCAAGGGATTTGGTCGGCCTCGGTCAGACCGAGAAACTCCGCCTTGCCGTCTTCAAGCACCCGATACCGGGAGATACGGTCAAAATCCTGCCGGTGTCCGCGCAACCCGGCGAAGAGAAATTTGCCATCGGGCGTAATCAGTAGATCCGAAGCACTCAGGCCAATCTTGGACATGCCGGGAGGTAAAATGCTGATGTCCTGTTCCACCTTGAGCTGTCCGTTGGCTTCTCGTCGGTAGGAGGAAAGGCCGATGCCCTGTTCGTTACTAAAGTAGACCATTGGCAGGGTGGGGTGGTAGGCCATGTGGCGGGGCCCCGAGCCGAGAGGAGGTTTGGCGTCCTTGGGCTCGAGCGGGGTGACTTTTCCGGTTTTGCCATCATATGCATACTGCAGAAGGGCGAGGTTTCCCTTTACATAAGGTATGTAGATATTCTTACCGTCGGGGGGAAGGAGGACGCAGTGGGATTCGCGTTTTCCTTCATCGATCGTGGTGACGGCTTTACCGGGTATGCCATCCTCGTCGAGAGGGTAGACGTTGAGCCGTCCGTTTCCGTAGCTGACGCCCAGAATGTGCCGGTTTTCCTTGTCCAGGCTCAGGTAACAGGCTCCGTCATTAAAATTTATATTCTGATGTTTTTGGTAGGAACCATCCTTGTTTAAGAACACGACTGCCCCAGGTACTGTTCCGGGATCCCCACCTGTGGCGGTGATATAAAGAAGAGGCTTGCTGGGATGAGCGGTGATTACACGGCCGGAGAAGTCGAACTTCACCTTCTCGTCAACCTCGAGTTTCAGGCTTTCGCCTTTGGGTGTCGCTTTGACAATCCAAAGCGTGTTCTCCTTCGAGCTTGGGGAGTAGACGTGAAAGGCTTTGCCCCAAAGACCTAGGTGAGCAAGTGCAAAAAAGAAGAGAAGGGATAAAGTTCGGTTCATCAGAAAAGAATTATTTTTCGAAGAAATATAATTAAATGAAAACCTTCGAATACTGTGGATTTTTTTAGGTTTGAGAGTGCAGGAATCCGATCGTTTTTTTAGTACTTCGGAAAGATGATCGGAGTCGGGAAACGCTCTTCGGGCTTGTTTCCTCCGAGGTATTCCTCGCGCGGCATTTGTACTTGAGGCCAGCTTCCGGGACAGATACGAACAACCCGCCCGGGACGGATGCCTTCGAGGATGAGGTCGGTCTTGAACCTAATCTGTATGCCGCTGCTTCCCAGCGGGGCTTTGCCTTCGAGCCTTTTGACCTCAAGGATGGGGCCTCTGCAAGCCATGTGGCGCGGGCCGTAAGCGCCGTGCGTGTGTTTCAAGGTGTTCTCGACCG
>CAWVZQ010000600.1:0-2248 GCA_963934405.1 uncultured Opitutales bacterium
GCTACGGCATTGGAGAGATGGGGAGAAATGCGGGAAATCCAAGGGGTCGCGATATTTCTGGCTTCGGCTGCCTCCAGTTACGTCACGGGAAGCATGCTGGTGGTCGACGGAGGTTGGACGGCGCATTAGAATCATATCGAGATCGAGGCTACCACGACCGAGACGACGCCACAGTGATAAAAAAACTAATAGCGGAGTTTCTGGGTACTTTTGTACTCGTGGCAGCAGGAACCGGGGCAGTAGCAATGGATGCATCGGTTTTCGTCATCTCACTTGCTTTCGGATGTGCCGTATGGAGCATGATTCTAGTTTTCGGGAAGTGGTCGGGGGCTCATCTCAATCCCGTCGTCTCAATCATTTTCGCTCTTCATGGAAAGCTGGAAAAAAAAGCCCTGTTGCCTTACCTGCTTTCCCAGTGTCTAGGGGCTACCGCTGGCGCCCTGCTGGTTTATGCCTTGAATGAAAAGGTGGCTGCCGGCCTTACGCTTCCGAGCGAACAGATTTCCTCGAACGAGGCTTTCGGGATCGAGGTGGGCATTACCTTTGTACTCATGTTCACGATCCTACGAGCTCCATGCCTAGTTGGCTCCTCAATCAATCGAATAGCGCTCCTAGTGGGAACTACGGTAGGCGTAAATGCCTACCTTTTCGGGCCGATGACGGGAGCCTCAATGAATCCAGCCCGCACTTTAGGTCCCGCTCTTGTGGCAGGCAACTTGGACTACCTTTGGCTTTATCTCTTTGCCACCGTCTTGGGAGTCACTGTGGCCTTGGCCATACACAAGGCGATTCCGCCAAAGCAGGCTGGTTGCTGTTAAGCTAGGCTCACTTCCTTGCCACCGTTCTCGGCGGATTCCACACAGGCCATCATCACTCGTTGCGTCTGCAAAGTAATCTCAGGCCAATGCGAATCGGGAGTTCCTCCAAGGGCAAGATCGGAAAAGTTACGGAAAAGCTTGGTCTCTTGTGAGGTGGGGTGACTGTCGCTATACTCGTCGACAGCCTCTCGGCTTTCATGACGCTCCATGTTGAAGTCGCACACGGTTTGATCGAAAACCGGCTGGGATACCGTGTAGGCAATGTCGTTGCCGTAATAAGGCAGAACAAAATCATCGATCCGAATGCTTCCCTTGGTTCCGCTGACATGAGCCCATTGCTGATGCTCGGTAAGAAACGAGCAGTAAAAACTTGCGGAGACGTCTCCATCAAAAAGCATTTCACCGGAAAACTCGGTAGGCACTTGGCGTGGACTGTCCGAGCGTCCGGAGGCGTTCAATAACCTGCCCGTCACCACCTTGGGCATTTGGTAGTTCATCACCCACAGGTTGAACCGGATGTTGTACCAACCAAGATCGCCCAAGCAACCCAAGGGCTCGAGATCGCTATGCATCCGAATGTTGCCCGTCAAGAAATCATCAGGCGCCCAAAAACTGAACTGGGTGGCGATGCGCCTAAGCTTTCCGATGGTCTCGCCGTCGTCGAGGCTCTCCCGAATCTTCGCGAGACGATCACTGTGCATGAACATTACTCCGTCCATGAACTGGACGCCCGCCTTGTCGCAGGCCGCGATGATCTCCTCCACTTCCGCAGCGTCCACGCCGCAAGGTTTCTCGCACATCAAGTGCTTGCCGGCTTCGGCCGCCTTGATCGCCCATTCCTTGCGGGGTCCGGTAGGCAATGGGACGTAGACGGCATCGATATCCTCGCTCGCAAGCATTTCCTCATAGCTTCCGATAGCCCGAGGGGCAGGATCAAAGGAAACGTGAGCCTGACATTCGTCGATGTAAGCTTGAGCTCTGGCCTGGTCTCGGCTCGCCACTCCGACGAGGCGTGCGTTCCCTGCGTTCTGGATTGACTGCCAGTTCTTCTTGGCGATTCCCGCAGTTCCGAGAATGCCCCAACGACAAATATTTTCGCTCATGGTGTAAAATGTAATTTGGTGTGGGATAAAACTGCACGAATGTCGCAAAAGGACACCGGCGTCTAGCCAGAATATTTCAGCTTTTTAGAAGTTTGCCATCCGAAATGGATTTTAGGGTCTTATCATCCAACCACTCTTTCAATGCCCAGCGAAAGGTGATTACCCGATAATGATCGGCATCCTCGCCGAGGCTTGCATCGAAATCGGAATAAGCTGCCGTGAGAAGAGTCCCTTCATCGTCCAGCATTACGGTAGAGGGGTAACCGCAGTCAGTGGACTCGTCGCCGAACTGATGAATAACCCAAGGAGGCCGCCAAGTTTTGCCGT
>CAWVZQ010000601.1:0-2246 GCA_963934405.1 uncultured Opitutales bacterium
CTCCAGGGCACATCGCCCGCATTCGAGAACTTGCTCGGGCAGGTCTTTACGACGGGGTTGCTTTTCATCGGGTGATCGATGGTTTTATGGCGCAGACGGGAGATGTGAAATACGGAAACGTAAAAAGTAACTACAACCCATCCCTTGTCGGCACGGGAAACTCCGACTTGGCCAATCTGCCTGCCGAGTTCAACGAACTCAAGCATTTGCGTGGAACGGCATCGATGGCTCGAACATCCGATCCAAATACCGCGAACAGTCAGTTCTTCATTTGCTTTGCCGATGCAGCTTTTCTGGATGGTCAATACACCGTCTGGGGTCAGGTGGTGGAGGGCATGAAGCATGTGGACAAAATTCAACGAGGAGTAGCCGGTAGCGGTGCCGTAGCGAATCCGGATTCGATGGTCAAGGTGACGGTCGCCTCGGACACTGTCTTGAGGATCGATGGCAATGCTTCAGCCCGCGGGGACGGTACTTCTTGGGCAAAGGCGTTTGTCTCTTTGTCCGACGCCTTGGAGGTGGCAGGCACCGGATTCGAGCTATGGGTTGCGGAAGGAGAGTATCGCTTGACCGGATCTCTGGAGTCGCGTTTGAAGAACGAATTGAAATTTTTCGGAGGCTTCAAGGGTACTGAGCTGATTCGAACTCCCCTAGGCGAAGCCAATGCCACCCGGTTGGTGGATGCCCTCCCCAGTCAGTCAGCGGACACCAACGCCACACCTCATACTTATGGATGGTACTTTCAGCCTGATTGGGGCTGGGTCTGGACTAGTGAGGAAACCTTTCCCTATGTTTATTTGGCAGGAGGCAATGGGAAGAGCGCCGGCTGGCTGATGTTTCGCGAAGGTTCGGCTGCCCCCGTTTACTATTATAGTTTTGCCGAGAGAAAATGGGTGACTCTAGGAGAATAGACAGCCGAGTGTAATCGTTGCTATGACATTCAGTTGCGCGGACTTCTCTCACCTTCTCCAAGAAAAAATATCCGAGTGTTCCCCCCACTCTTAAAAAGAGCCCAGAGGGCATAGAGCGCGGATACGAAATTGCCGCCGAGGAGAATGGCTATGGTTAAGATCGCTTTCTTTGTAATGCTACGTTCGCGATACCATATCCAGCAACAAAAGAGAAGAAATCCTACGTAGACGTCGAGTAGGGACACAATCCCCCAAGGCATGTCGGTCAGTTGTCCGCCTTCGACCCAGAAGTCGCCAACGATAAAACCGTAGGATAATGCCGCTCCCATTGTAAGGGCAAGGCAAGAGAGGTATAGGTAAAGCATGCGTGTCTTATTCATATTCAAATCTCCTTATATCAATCAGAGATGATCAGGCAAGTTTCGTAGACATTCCTTGGCATTACCTTGAAAATATGGCGGATACTTCGGGTATGCAGGTTGACATTCCGGATTCGCCCTTTCATCTCTTGAACTTACTTAATGCCTCAGCTTTCGGCATTTTTTAACTTCCATACTTACGAATTATGACTCGAAACCGATCAATACCTATTTTGGGGTTCCTTACTATTGCTTTGTTTTTGAGCTCTCTCGCGGGAGCTACCAAGGTTCTTTACGTTACGCATGAGCCGGGCAGGTGGCACAAGTACACCGCCCAAAAGAAGATCTTCAGCCAAATCGCCGAAAAGGCCGGTTGGGAGTTGACCGTCATGACGGGCGAGCACGAACCGCAGATTGCCAAACTGCGCACCCCTGACTTCGGCAAGGGATACGACGCCATCGTCTACAACTTCTGCTTTGCCAAGAGCAGAGATATTGAAGCTCAGGCCAATTTAGTTGCCCAGACAAGAGAGCACGGAGTCCCTGCCATGCTCATCCACTGCGCCATGCACAGCTGGTGGCCCACTTACAGGGACGGTAAGCCGGGGGCAATCGGCCCAGATTACAAAGGGAACGCAAAGGCTGATCCCGCTCTTGTCGCCGAATGGAAAAAAAAGCATGGTGACAAGCCGTTTCCCGCTTGGGGCGACTTCACAGGTGTGGCTAGCGGTCGTCACGGTCCCCACCAGCCCATCAAAATGATCAAGGTGGGCAACCATGCTGCGACCAAGAGTTTCCCCAAGGAGTTCACCACCGGTAAAACCGAGCTCTATAACAACATTTACAAGTTGGATGCAGTGGTTCCTCTCATCGAGGGAGTCCAAGGCAAAGCCAAGGCTACCGTAATGTGGCTCTGCCCCCAGGGGAAGTCTCAGGTCATGGGGCTTACCGTGGGCCATGACATGGGCGATTGGGC
>CAWVZQ010000602.1:0-2240 GCA_963934405.1 uncultured Opitutales bacterium
GAGGGGAATGCCTCGATCATTCCCGAGAAAGCGAATTGAGGTCGAATGGATCATCGAGGCTAATCCTCGATAAAAATCGATTCGGTAATGTCTCCCAAGCTTATTGAAATGTCTTCATGCCTGCGGGCTTTTCCGAGGAGGCTTTTACTTTTAACCTTTTTGTTTGGAGCCCTTGCCGGTGCATCGGCGCAACCAAAGGTTTTCCCCGCTCGAGGATTTGCCAAGATTCTCACTCCGGAGAAAGCTCACGAGCGATTAGAGCGTTTTCGTAAGTTCCATGGCATAAACCCTTCCGCGGAGGCGTTTCATCATGGTTTTCTCTTACGTTTTCGTTTGGAGCATTATCCGAGACGAGGTGAAGTGACCACCCGCGAAGGTTCGCTTTGCGGTTTGGCTTTTGGTCATGGGTTGATTCGTCTCGACCTCATGGGAGAGACCGACCAAAAAGGGAAAGCATTCCTCTTGCGCAATGGTCCCGAACCTGAGGCGTGGCTGAATGCTTTCGATGGGAATGGATCCAAGCAATTGGAAAATGCTGATTTGTTCCAGCCCTTTGCGCCAGGTATGGGTCACACGCTTTTTGACCTCATGATGCCCTTCGTTTTTTGGGATGGAAAGTATCAAAAATCGGGTCGAGTGATCGGCAGGCCTTCTCACTTATTCGAGTTTTCACCGCCTGCATGGGCGAGTGAAGCCGTTCCTACTTTGAAAAAGATTCGTCTGGCTTTGGACGATGTCTATGAGACCCCGCTGCGGGTCGAGTTCTTCGGTCGACGGGGTGTTCCGGACAAAACCTTCGGTCTCGTCAGCCTCAAAAAGATTGGGGAGACGTGGATTGCCAAGACTCTGGACTTTCGCGATGCCCTCACTAGTGCAAGAACACGTTTTACCGTTACTGCGGCGGCAACTGATCTGGACTTGGGCAGGGAGGTCTTCACGCCTGCCGGATTGGCCGAGACGCCAAAGGTGTCCGAAGAACTACTGCAATCCATTGAATGAGAAAGTAAAACGGCTTGCCCGCTACCTTCTCTCCTTTAAAAACCATTCCTTTTATATGAAAACCAATTCACTTTCCACTTGGGCGCAGAATGTCTCGCCTTCACCAACCTTGGCAGTAGACGCCAAGGCTAAAGCACTAAAAGCTGCCGGCGAAGATGTTTGTGGTTTCGGGGCGGGCGAACCCGACTTCGATACTCCGGAGTTTATTAAGGAAGCATGCGCCAAGGCCCTCGCCGAAGGCAAAACCAAGTATGCTCCCGCAGCAGGATTACCTCCCCTTCGCGAGCTTTTGGCTAAAAAATACGTCGAAGAAAACGGTATTGCGGAGGTTCGACCTGCACAGGTTGTGGTCAGTCCCGGTGGAAAATATTCCTGCTACCTCGCGATCCTCGCGACCTGCAGTCCCGGCGATGAAGTTATCGTTCCCGCACCCTACTGGGTGAGCTATCCCGAGATGGTCAAGCTTGCCGGAGCGGAGCCAAAGTTTATTTTCGCCGGCGACGATCAGGGTTTCAAGGTCACTCCCGATCAACTTCGCGCAGCAGTTACTCCAAGAACTCGCATGCTAGTGCTTAATAGCCCTTCCAATCCCACGGGAGCCATCTATTCAAAGGAGGAGATGGAAGCACTCGTCGAGGTTGCGATAGAGAACGACTTTTACGTCATGTCGGATGAGATTTACGAATACCTTCTCTACGACGGAGTCACTCACCATAGTCCGGCCTCTTTCGGACCCGAGGCTGCAGAACGCGTCATAACCGTGGCGGGCTTCAGCAAGACTTATTCGATGACGGGTTGGCGTCTCGGCACGCTCGTGGCCAACGAGACTGTAGCCAAGGCCGTTGCCGATCTCCAGAGCCAAACCACTTCGAACGCCACGACCTTTGCCCAGTATGGCGCCCTTGCCGCCTTGGAACGCCCCGAGGAGTCACGGGCTGCCGTCCAGGAAATGCTGGTGCATTTTGATCGCCGTCGGCTTAAGTTGCTTGAAGGGCTCAACGCCATCGAGGGGGTTACCTGTGAACGCGCGAAAGCCGCCTTCTATCTTTTCCCTAACGTATCTTCCTTTGGCCTTTCAGCGGAAGAGTTTTCTTCTCGTCTACTGGAAGAAAGGAACGTCGCGGTTGTGCCCGGCCATGCATTCGGAGCCGAAGGTTACGTCAGGCTCAGTTATGCCACATCCGATGTGATCATCGAGAAGGGCATGGAACGTCTGGCTTCATTTTGCTCTAGCCTTTGAC
>CAWVZQ010000603.1:0-2240 GCA_963934405.1 uncultured Opitutales bacterium
TCATGGTGACTGACTTCCAAAGGCCATCCGGTTGAGGTGGCTTGACGCTCTTGCCGTACATGGTGTTCACCAGCAGACCACCGGTCGCGAGAATATGGTCGCGAATCATTTCGGCGTCCATCCGGAACCGGGAACCTCGCGCCAAGTTTCGGTTTTCAGGATCCTTGGTGAATTGTTCCCGTCGGGAGACGGAAGACTGGCGATAGGTCCTCGACAGTAGGATCTGTTTGATCAAGGCCTTCACATCCCATCCCGACTCGATGAACGACACCGTGAGATGATCGAGAAGTTCGGGATGACTGGGGACTTCGCCTTGGGCTCCGATATCCTCGGAAGTCTTCACCAAGCCCGTCCCGAAGAACTGCTGCCAAAAGCGATTCACCGCGACCCGCGCGGTAAGTGGATTACTGGGTTGAACAAACCAATCGGCGAGATCCATGCGAGTCGCGGTCTCGCCTGCTTTCTTCAAGGCGGGTAAAAACTCTGGCGTGTTGCGCGTAACCAATTCACCGGGAGCGTCGTATTCGCCCCTTATCCTGACGTGAGTGGGACGTACCTGCTTGCGCTCCTTCATCACCATGGCCCGGGGAATCTCTCGATCCAAGCGATCCCGCTTTCCTTTCAAGGCATTGTATTGGCCAGTGAGGTTCTTGAGATCTTGCGAAAGAACCTTCTTCTTGTTGGCCTCCTTCTCTCCCGCTATTTTCTTCTTCAACTCCTTGATAGCCTTGTCGCTCTCGGCGAGTTGCTTGATGAATTGTTCCAAGTTCTTGCTCTGTTCAGGTGTACCCAAGGCCAAAAAAGGGGGTTGAAGGCCATCTCTGGGACGACCACCGGTTTCCGGCGCTGCATCAATATTATTGAAGAAAGCGAACAGGGAGTAAAAGTCCTTCTGGGTGAGCGGATCATATTTGTGATCGTGACAGGTGGCGCAATGGACCGTCATCCCCATGAAGGTGGTGCCAACGGCGGTGACACGATCGACCACGTTCTTGAAGAAACTCTCCTCGGGCAACGCAGTCCCGCGGTCGATAATGAGATGCAGTCGATTGAAGCCCGAGGCAACGAGTTGGTCGCTGGTCGCATTGGGGAACAAGTCGCCAGCCAATTGATATCGAACGAAGTCGTCGTAGCCCAGATTCTCGTTGAAAGCGCGTATCACCCAGTCGCGGTAGGCGATGAAGTTGCGGTAAAAGTCCTTGTGCATGCCGTTGGTGTCGGCAAAACGAACCAAGTCCAACCAATAGCGGGCAAGGTGCTCTCCATATTGTTTCTTGGTCAACAATCGGTCGACGAGCGCCTCGTACGCCTCGGGACGATCATCTGCCAAGAACGCCTTGATTTCCTCAGGAGAGGGCGGCAACCCGGTCAAGTCGAAGCTGACTCGGCGGATCAAGGTGCGTTTGTCCGCTTCCGGAGAAGGTTGGAGGTTCAAGGAATCGAGTTTGGCCAAAACGAGGCGATCGATGGGAAGCTTGCTCAAAGAGCTATCCTTGACCTTGGGCATCTCCGGTTTCTTGGCAGGAACGAATGCCCAAAAGCGCTCATAGGGAGCACCCGCTTCGATCCAACTCTTGATAATAGCTTGCTCCTCCTTAGAGAGCGATTTCTTGTGCGCCTTTGAAGGAGGCATCAAATCATCGGTATCATCCGTGGTGATCCGGTACCACAGTTCGCTGTCCTTGATCGAGCCTGGCTTAATAGCGGTGACACCGTCATGTGTACGATAAGCTCCGTCCACCCCGTCCGCCTGATCTAGGCGGAGCTTTGCCTTCCGGTCATGTGAATCGGGTCCATGACAAGCAAAACAACGGTCCGAAAGTATCGGAAAGACATCTTGATTGAAAGACACCTCCATGCCAAAGGCGGAAACCGCAGAGCCCAAAACAATGAGAGCGGCAAGGCAAAGGCATCTAATTTGTTCTAGGAGAAGCATGTTTTGTAAAATAAGATGACATACGAAGAGAATTCGTCTTTTCAAGCCGAATACTCTGATTGAATTACTTAGAAAAAAGAGTGCAAGGCAACGGATATTGATTCTCAGGCCAAAATACCCTTCACGACCTTACCTTCCTCGGTCGGACCGATGAGCCTTTGGTTGAGGCCCTGATAGGCAAAGCTGAAACGGTGAGGGTCGAGACCGAGCTGATGAAGGATGGTCGATTGAAGGTCGCGGATTCCGACTGGGTTCTCGGCAATGTAATAGCCTATGTCATCGGTTTGTCCGTAGACACCCGGCT
>CAWVZQ010000604.1:0-2231 GCA_963934405.1 uncultured Opitutales bacterium
GAAAGGTTTACGACGCGAACCGTAAGATCAGGACCTTCGGACTCTCCTTCTTCTTCGGGAGCAACAAGCCCTCCGGAAAGATTTCTGGGAGCATCTACCCCGGCTGGAATAACTTCCGGGCTTCCCGGACCGCCTAACCTGAGCAATGCTTGCCCCACGAATCTCCCTTCGTAGAGAGGCCAGTTGGAAAAGCCCAGAGGCGCCGTAGTCGCTGCACCAAAAGCAGTGGAGAGCTCGCACTCGAGAATGGCCTCGCGTGAGGAATTGCCCTCGCCTACCAATACCTTCACTCGTGTGGTAGACAGGCTATCTTTAGCCGCATCAGGATCGACTACTACAACGGTAAGCGGCATCTCATAAGCAAAACCGACCACTTCATCGGAATCGTCTCTCTTTGAAAGGTAAGTGGACTTGGGCTTTCCGAGCGTAGAACGGACATAGCGGGTCTCGACGATGCGGACGGCTCCATCGGTGGGTTGCCGGACAAAAACCAGTCCCTCTCTAGGAAAGGAATGTCCGGGAAAGGTGTTTTGCGGATCGACGTAACGGAGGTTGACTCGATCACCCACTGATACGGCGAGCTTGCCTTCCTCTTCCTCTGCGGAGGTATCGACCTCCGTCCGAAAGACACCCGTATTCTCACCGGTTTCGATGGCTTCGAGTCGCATCGGCTCATCGGAATTACGGAAAACCTCCACATTCAATTTGTCGACCCCGGCAGTGACGTCCATATCGTAATCGGTCACCTCGATGACGACTCGTTCGCCCGGGTCGATTCTCATAAGGTCCTTCTGCGTCTGGCTAACTTGACCGTTCCCGGAACGAACGAACTCGTAGCTGATGGGCCGAATCTGGGCATTGTAATAGGTGGCCGTAAGGTTCTTAGTCAGGAGCCGATTCTTTAGTCCGCCCCGAGCAAACTCGTCGACGTAACTGGCGGTGACAACGTCCCCTGCAGTAATTTCGAGTACGTCGTTCTCAGCCATTGCCAAAACATCCGCCTCGGTGGGCACTAGAAGTTTGTCCCCGGCTTTGACTTCCACTTGGTTGATCGCCAACGACTGCCCAACGTACTCGTCAAAGATCATCTCGACGTGGCGTATGTGGGCAGAGGGTATGGAGAAGTTCCAGTTCGAGCCCTTCTTCGTCACGCGAACTTCCTGAACTTCCTTCTTGGACTCCTCGTCCACGTCTATGCCGGAAAGGTCAAAGTCCGACGGACGAAAAGCTCCCACCGCGACTTGCTCAACATTGGGGTTTTCGCGAGCACGAGTGACAGTTGCACCCAAAAGGGTGTTGCTTACATGGGCAACAATGCTCAATTCGTGAGCACCTGCCTCGAGGAACACATCCACCGATCGTGTTTTGCGGATTACTTTTCCATCCCCGGAAAGAACCAGCTTACCATTTACCATTATGGCGGCATTGTAAGCCAAAACGTTGAATCTGGTGGCACCCGCTTTGGGTTGAGCATATAAGCCGGACCAGACAACAAAACGGGCTTTCTTGGCATCCTTTCCACCTTCCTCGGCAACTTCCGGGGGAAGCATCCAATCGAGTTCACTAACTTCCTCGATTTCGTCCGGTTCACGCCCGGCAAGACGAGTGGCAAAGGCATCCCAGTCGCTTAGGTTGGCATTCCCGAGAGTCGAATAAACTCGGCGAGTCATTTTCCCATTAGCCAAGCCCATATCCTTGGCTTCGAGTGCGGACGGGAAACGAGCTAATTCGTACCAGAACCGACCATCGTGACTACCACGGATGCGCATCCTGACAGGAGTCTGGTTTCCTCGTTCGAGACGCCCGTCGCGAAGGTGGGGATTACCGTTCGGCTCCACTTCAAAACGACCATTGTCCGAATTGAACGTCGTAGCGGTGGCATTACCTTCAAGTGGCGTAAGGGTAAAGCGATCCTCGGCTCCCTCGTAACTCCATTTGCCTTTCTTTACTTCATCGCCAAGCTTGGCCTCGTACGAACCATCATCATCTAACGAAAGGGCGTGATCCTGGCCCTTGGCGTCACGATAGGTCCAAGTGCTGGTCGGCACGGGTTGCTTGGGAGAGCGGATAGTTACGTCGGTGACGTCGTAAACATCCTTGAGGTCAACAGTCAGCCATTTGGGAGCAGCTCCGTCGGGTTCGCTAATCCATGCGGAGGCGGTGTCCTTGTCTATTGACATAAGAGGATTGCTCTCGATTGAAACGTCACTGGCGAGAGCACCTGCCGGCAA
>CAWVZQ010000605.1:0-2227 GCA_963934405.1 uncultured Opitutales bacterium
GTCTCTTGATTTGGCAAACATGGCTTCCGTTAGTGACTTTGTCGAGGGATACCTTGTGGAACCGGGTGTACCCGATCTCTTGGTGAACAACGCTGGTTATGGAACCTTTTCCGGCTGGGGTCAGTTTCCAGAGGAGGAGATCGTTCGACAAATTGACGTATTGTTAGCTGCGCCCATACGGCTATGTCGAGCGTTTGCTCCGAAAATGGCGGATCGGGGTAGTGGTGGGATAGTAAACGTAAGTTCGATCGCAGGAATGTTTCCTCTGCCCTACATGCCCCTTTATAATGCAGCGAAAGCCGGTCTTTCTGCTTTTTCCACTAGCTTGGCCTTGGAGTTTAAGGCTGTCCCTTTTGTAACCGACTTTCGTTTGGGAGATTTTCGGACAAATTTTAACGAAGCAGTAAAAAAGGAATCCGTTCTGAAAAATGATTCCCGGCAAGGTCAAGCGTGGTCTCAAATCGAGAAACAGTTGGATTCATCTCCCGACCCCATCGTTGCTGCTCGTGCTTTGCGTCGAGTTTTATGCCGTAGGCAAGGTGGCGTAGTTTATTCCGGTGGTTTATTCCAAGCCCGTATAGTTCCACTGCTTTTCCGTCTGGCACCCTCTGGATTTCTTCGAACCGTCCTTCGGTGCTGGTACAAGCTGTAGAGCCTGTTCCGGTTCAATTTTCGAAAAGAAGAAAGCCTCGCCAATGATGCGAGGGTTTCCATATTCAAGTTGAAATACCTTAGGTGGTTACTCCGTGAAGTCCGTACCGTCAGCGTTTATCCATTTGGTGTCGGAATACCGGTAAAACTTTCTCTTGCCGTTACTGGTCGTGAAGTAGAGCCAGCCCGCGTGGGTTGATGAATATAAATACTCGGCTTGAGAGGCTGAAGATTCATCGTAGTGCTTGGACCCTGTCCAGAACCAACCCAGGCCGGCATCGTAGAACCAAAAGTTCCCGGAACCTGCGTCTGCCGAATAAAGCCAACCGTGAGTTTCATGATACACCCAACCTTGAGAGGCATCGTAGAAGTTGCCGAACCATGGGAGATTGTACCAATCACCACTCGCTCCGGAAGCATCAATCTTAGCCAATCCGGTAGCCAATGCAGAAACCGAAGCATTGGAAACTGTGGCAATGTTTGTGAAGTGATCTGTCGTTGCATAGATTACACTGGCGTTTGAGTCGTAGGTACTAGACTTGAGAGAATCCCAACTGTTTTTGGTGGTCGAGTAGAATTTTGCCTCCATGTTGTCGGGGTCGAGTCCTTTGGCGAGGGTGGCATTCTTATTAACGGGAATCTTGAGGATAACGTCTTTCTTGAAGTTGCCCTCTACTTTTTTGCCACTGGAGTCAAACAACTCAATCGAATAGGCGTAACTCGTCGGTTGATCTTTCGCAGTCTTGGTTAATCCCTTTATCGTTGGAGTTACTACCGCCCGAACGGAAGTTTCACTCGATGGAACGTTTGCTGCTCCTCCGGGTATCGTTACTTCCGTACCGTCGGGAAGTTTGGTTACGAAGTCCTTAGTCGGATCGAAGGTACCGTTCGTGCCTTCCGGAACTTTGATGTCAGGTTTCGTAAGGGTGAGATTCAAGTTGGATTGGCTGTCCGCATCTCTCAAGTCTACATCCAACTCAGTTTCGGCGAGATAGATTGTCTCGGATCCGTTGTCATCCGTCTCGCCGTAATCAGCTCCTACGTGCCAGACAGTACCTTTGGGCACCTTCAGTTCGTACGATCCGTTTTCATCGGATTCACCCTCTATTACCCGACCATCATCGGACCATGCATACACATAAGCACCGCCGAGCGAGGTATTGCTGTCATCTCGAATCGTGCCTTTGACAAAATTGTTTTCGACAAGCTTGCCAAGGGATAATGAGAGACCGGTGATGTTTGTAGATAAGTCGACAGTCTTAACCTTTGACTCAAGGTAACCGCCCTTTCTCAGATCATCGGGAAGGAAAGTGCCAATCTCGTACTCTCCTCCAGGTAGTACCGGTATGGAGAAAGTGCCGTTATAATCGGTTTCCACTTCCTTCCAAAACTCATCTAGGGTTCCCGTTCCTTCGCGATGAGCCCACACGAAAACCGTGCCCGAGGTAATGGAAACATTGTGTTCATCAAGAATGGAGCCCGATATGCTGGCTGATGCACTGCGGAGTGAAAAATCCTTTGAAACGGTTTCACCCTTCTTTGCTATTACTTCGATTGGTTCCGGTGGATGCTGAGG
>CAWVZQ010000606.1:0-2227 GCA_963934405.1 uncultured Opitutales bacterium
TTTGCAGAACTACCGCCAATTCGTCGGCAAGGACGGTTTTCCCGGATGCGCTGACCCCGTCTATCCCCACTCTGAGAGGGTGGGGGAGTTTGATTGCCGCCAACCTATTGGCGACAGCTTGAAGGATGTCCGTTCGAGGCTGATTCTCCATGTTTCAATCAATGAGCGTGAATTCTTCATTATCAACAACGAAACGAATGATCATCGTGGAATCGGATTTCGTAATTTTAAGTTTAAAAAAAACACATTAAAACATTTGCAGTTGTTGGGCATTTGGTGTATTTATAGTTATAACCTAATTAAAACCATGTACGCAAATCTCCTCTCCTTAATCTTCATTCTCTCCACCACAGGCGCCGGAGTCTGGTTCCTTACTCAAGTATAAGGGTGTTGGGCAAATGAGGGTTCATCCTCTTTGCTCACTCCTCCTTGGGGCGTTTGCCCTGACCTCTTCCTGTCGCAATGATTTTCTCGCGGAAGGCATTTATTCCTACTTTCGGGTGCCGCAGAAGCAAGGGGTATGATGCCCCCCCCGACCGTCAACCAACGAAGAGATGCCCCATCTGGAGGCGGCCAGACTCTGTACGGGTTAGAATTCTTTCTCGGAAATCTTTTTGCCGTTTTCGTAGACACGCTCTAACTTTTTAGACCCATCCTCGCGGTACCAAATCTGCATGCCATGCTTTAAGCCGTTCACATAGGAGGTTTCGTACCTCTTCGATCCGTCCTCACGGTAGAATATATTCGTGCCATGATACTTGCCGTCCACATAGGAGGTTTCAAAATACTTCGCTCCGTCCTTGTAGTAACTAACTATTTTACCAGCACTGTTTATTAAATTCGTTTCGGGACATTTTTGACCGTCCGGTTTCCAAATATTTGCAGACATGACCTTTCCCTTTGCCCAGACGGTTTCTGACCTCTTCGATCCGTCCTCGTCATACCCAATCGCCGTGCCATGCTTTTCACCATTCACATAGGGGGTTTCTGAACTCTTTGATCCGTCTTTAGAGTACCCAATCTGCGTGCCATGCAATTTGTCGTCCACATAGGGGGTCTCTCGATACTTCGATCCGTCCTCGAAGTACCCAATCGCCGCGCCATGTTTCTGACCATTCACGTAGGGCGTTTCTAATTTCTTCGATCCGTTCAAGTATGTGTCAATCCACATGCCATTTGCATTGCCGTCCACATAGGGTTGTTCCTTCCACTTCAATCCGTCGAAGTCGTACCAAATTACAGTGCCTGTAAAAGATTTGGCTTCCCCTCTGACATACGCAACTCCGTCTCGTTTATCTATTTCCTTCTGTGAAACTTCTCGAGTTGTTTCATCGCTTGGCACCTCCTCCTCGTCCGGTTTATTGTCAATAAACTCCTCCTCCCCACACCCGCCGACAAGCAGAGTGGCAACGCCCACCATTAAGACGCTTAAGTATTTCATCCCCATAATAAACCAGCATCCAGGGCGGCGGTCAAGGAATCCTAGGGTGGTCCGATTTGCTGGACGGGGAAAAGGTTCCGATTCTCCAGCAGCCAATTCGCAAGAACGCTCGGGTGATTTACTTACACTCCAAGGACAATCCTGACGGAGGATACTAGGCGATGAAAGCGCAGCTTGCAGAGGCAAACCGCGACGAAAAGTTGTGTCGGGCGTATGACGTTCCGACTAAACCGACGAATACTGTTTTTCGAGGTCTCGTTCCCCAAATCATTTACCGATTTGGGTTGCGGACTCCTTTCCGAAGTTAGTTGGCAAGGCATCCTGCATTCGAGTTCCTGGCTTAAAATGCTGCGGGGCAATCTCAATACGTGAAGTCAATAATGCACTTCTTGCTCCGGCTCTTCGTCCGGGGCATTGTAATCTCGAATGCCCGTTTCAATAGTGCTTTTAAGCTTAGCGGGAGCACAGGGCTTGGTGAAAATTCGGTAGAGTTGCCCGGATTGAAGCAAGTCCGCTCCGCCGACTTCAAAATCAGCGTGACCAGTGAGGAGAATTGTTTTCACCTTGGGGTCAAGATCCTTGATCTGCTTGAGCATTTCGGTTCCGTCCATGCCGGGCATTCGCATATCTCCCACTACAACGGCAAAGGGACCTTCTTCACGAAAAACCTTCAGTCCATCCTCGCCACTTGTTGCCGTGAACAAGTCGTACTCTCGAGAGAGATGAAGATGCATGCCTTTCAAGATGGATTCTTCGTCGTCAACGCAGAGTACTTTTCTATTCATG
>CAWVZQ010000607.1:0-2225 GCA_963934405.1 uncultured Opitutales bacterium
GGCAAGGGCATTGTCGCCCTGCACGCTGCTCTCGTGCACCAGCAGGACTGGAAATGGTTGAGTGATCTAGGTGGCTGCGACTTCGATAGCGACTCGGAATATTTGAAGGCCAAGGTGGTGGTTGACCCCGCCGCCAAGGAGCATCCCGTGGTTCAGGGCCACGGTGATTCCTTCTGGTACACTGCGGACTGGACCAATCATACCCGAACGGTGACCGGCCTTCCCGGTTTTCAGGTCTTGCTTCGGGTTGACGAAAGTACCTACGATCCTGTGCGCGAATTCTTCAAAAAGCGTAACGGCAAAGCCATGGGGAAAGACCATCCCGTGTCTTGGATAAACGAAAACGGAGGCGGTCGCTTTTTCTACACCGAACTGGGTCATGACGTTCGTAGCCTAGACACATCGTTTGGCCGCCGTCACGTGACGGAAGCTGTACGCTGGGCTGCCGGTATCAAGGAAATGAAGCAGCCTTGACTTAGTCCTGACCGCGTTCGACTTGTTCTTTTTGAATGCTTGGATTTCCTTTGCACCTTTCTTTGAATGTATTTTCTTTTCGTTACATGAAATCCTTCTTCTGCCTGTTCACCTTCTTCGCCCTCACACTTTCCGTTGCGGCTAATCCCACCAACGTTGTTCTCGTCATGGCCGACGACCAAGGTTGGGGGCAGACCGGATATTATAATCACCCCGTCCTCAAAACTCCTAACCTAGACGCCATGGCTGCCAACAGCCTTCGTTTTGATCGCTTCTACGCGGGAGGTCCTGTCTGCTCTCCTACCCGGGCCACAGTACTGACTGGGCGCACGCACGATCGGACAGGAGTGTTTGACCACGGTTATGCCCTTCGCGACCAAGAGAAGACCATTGCCCAAGCCATGAAGAAAGCAGGCTATGCCACCGGCCACTTCGGCAAGTGGCACCTCAACGGGTTGAGGGGCCCCGGCGTACCTATCCTCGGCGACGACTCCCATGGCCCCGGTGCCTTCGGGTTCGACACTTGGCTTTCCGTGACCAATTTTTTCGACTTGAATCCCGTCATGAGCAGGCAAGGAGAGTTCGAGGATTTCAAGGGCGACTCTTCCGAGGTCATCGTGGACGAGGCCCTGCAGTTCATTACCAAGAAAACCAAGGCCAAGAAACCTTTCTTCACCGTGATCTGGTACGGCACCCCGCATAGCCCGTGGATGGCCGAGGAGGTCGACCAAAAGCCTTTCACCGCACTTACGGAGAAGGCCCGAGAGCACTATGGTGAACTGGTCGCCATGGATCGTAGCATAGGCGCTCTGCGAAAGGGTTTGCGTGACCTAGGTATCGAGAAGGACACCCTCTTTTGGTTTACAAGCGACAATGGTGGCCTTCCCGGCTTCAAGCCGAGCACCACCGGTGGTTTGCGTGACTTCAAGAGCTCGATGTACGAGGGCGGTCTTCGGGTGCCCGCGATCATCGAATGGCCTACGGGTATTCCCAAGTCTCGCATTACCAACCATCCTGCCGGTGCCGTTGACATTTTTCCGACCATTGCGGAAGTCGTGGGTTTGCCGGAGTCCTCGATGCTGCAACCTCAGGACGGATTGAGTTTGGTTCCTTTGCTTGAAAAAGAAATCGGTCCTCGCAAGAAGCCTCTGATTTTTCGCAGCCGCGCCCGGATCGCCGTTATCGACAACGACTGGAAGCTTCTTTCTATGCCTAAAGGAAAAACTCGTAAGCTTGAGCTTTACAATCTTGCCGAAGATACTACGGAGTCGTCCGACCTCTTTGGCGAAAAGCCTGAGGTGTCCAGACCTCTTCGTCAAAAACTGGTCGAGGCTCGCTCATCCATCGATGCCAGTGTGGCGGGAAAGGATTACCCGAGCAAAAAAGTGAATCCCCAACCCCCACGCATTTTCTGGACCGAGGTGGATGCCTATAAACCTTACTTCAAGGACTGGAAGCATCGTCCCGAATACGAGTCCCGCCTCAAGCGATTCTAGATTTTTCTGATCTATCCCGTTCCTATATTCTCTTGTCGGTCGAATGAATCCCGCTAAGTTTCATCATATGCATTTTCCCCTCAGTTCCGCCTTGTCGGTTTTGTTTTTAATCCTAGTGACCTCTTTGGGACCCTTGGTAGTACAAGCCGATAAGCCGCATGCTGTATTAGTGGTCGGAACTCTTCATTACTCTCCCGAACTGAGTTTGCCTGTCTTTGCCAAGGAACTGGAACGCTTCGGTTTCCGAACCACGGT
>CAWVZQ010000608.1:0-2225 GCA_963934405.1 uncultured Opitutales bacterium
CTTGTTCTTTTTGCCGGGGATGACGAATTCGCCCACCTTGATCACTTCCTTGGAGTCTTGCAAGCGCAGGGTGATCGACTCAGTCTTGGAGATAGGCTTGCCGAAGTCTGTCGTCATATCCAATTGGACGGTGGTGGCCCCCGCAATGACTTGCTGGCGGTTTCCGTAGTAGTTGACGTGCACGAGGTATTTGCCGGGTTGGGCGCGTTTGAGAAGGAATTCCTCGGGTCCATAACCGCCCGTGTAGTCGGGTGACATATGCCCCCCGATTTTGGTATTGCGGTGACTGTAAAAACACTTTTCGCCGTTCGGGTCGGTCACCCAGAGATCCATGTCGGTGTTGTCCGCATCCCAGGTCAGGATGACCCGGACGTCCACGGGCAGATTCTTGAGCAGGCGCTTGTCGAGGTTGCCCGCCTCGAGTTCCTTTCCGCAGGTTGCGATGATGGCGTTCATCTCGTTGAGAGCGGTTAGCTCGATCTCGGGGAAGCGACCGTTCCATTTGCCTTCCACGACTTGGCGGAGCAGGTCGACGGCCCTTTGGTGTTGCTTGTCAGCGGCGAGCGCGAGGGCGAGGTCGCGGTAGGACTGGGGTTCTTCCTCACGCATATTGAGGACTTCCTCGAAGACGGCGACCGCGAGCTTGGGTCGGCCGATCTGCATGAGACGATGACCGAGGATGCGTAGGAGCTGAGGGTTCTCGAGTTCCATCTCAGCCACATTGGAAAGGATACGCAGGGCGAGCCCGGGTTGTTTCTTCTCGAGAAAGAAATCAGAGACGTCGAGGAAGAACGCGGAACTGCCTTCGTTCTCCTTGCGCTCCAAAAGATAGGTGGAATACCAGTCTCTGGATTTTGCCTTCTTGAGCTTGGATAGGTAGGGGGTCTTGGGATTCCATTTCTTGAGCTTGATGGCTCCCGCGGGCGAGGGACCCGAGTCTCTGCTTTTGCTTTGTTCAACTCTTGCCCCAAAAGACGCGGTGGACGCGGAGACATCAAGGGAATCATCGCTTATGCTAATGAGATCAGCCACATGGGGCATATGCGCAGAGTTTTGTATAAATTCACCACCACTAGCGAAGTCCGCTGAACGTTCGACTGTAGATTCGAGGGCCTCGTCATTTACGGTTCTTGTTCCAAAAGAGAAGAAATTTCGCACGCCGCTCAAGAATCCACCCTCATTCTCATTGTTCTTGCTCAACCGGGGGGGCTTGCCCGTGCCGAACTTAAAGGTCTTGTTCCACCAGGCGACTCGCTGCTCGAATTTCTTGATTACCCCCGCGATCCGTTCATTGCGTCCCTTGTCCTCATTTTTTTGCTGCTGTTCGATCTTGGCAAGGTATTGCCGGCGCAGGTCGGGTTCGGGGGGCATGATGCGGTGGGTCACGTAATCCTCCAAGCGGTCGAGCACGATGAGCGAAGTGTTGCGGGTGACGATGGAGTGCTCCTTGCCCAATTCGGTGATTTCATCCTCATGCTTGTTCGGACGAAGCTCGAGCTCGGCGATTTTCTTCTGGGCCCAGATTCTCCGGGCAAGACCGCTGTCCGAGGCATGGGCCTTGCGGTCGAGGGCGATCTTCTCGGTGTGGAGAACTTTCCCCCCCGAACCGAATTCCAAGGTTAGCTCGGTACCCTTGCCCTTGAGCATGCCGGCCAAAGAGAAAGAACCGTCGACTGGGACGGCGGTTCGCGGATAGGTTTCGGTGAGGTGTTCGCCGGATTGCTTTAATCCAAGGAAGGAATAGGGAACCGAGGCAAGCTTTGCCAAAGCTTCGTCGTTTGTCAGGTTGGCGAGGTTCAAGTAAGAGCCTGCGGTGGCTTGGGCCAGGTAGCGCAAGTAGGCGTGTTCAGCTACGGAGGAGGAATTCAAGGTGTAGATTGGGGATTTGCCGTGAACGAGCTCGGATTGTCCGAAATTGGATACCCCGTCCGTGGAGAGAAGGAACTCGTCGCAGTCATATTTCGTCAGGTCGACGACTCCGAGCTGAGTTGCTCCGTCTTTGGGCAGTTCCCGCAGAACCTCCGCCAGCTTCTTCCAGTCTCCCTTGCGTACGGTGAACTCACGCGGCTTTTCCACTTCGTTGCGGAAAACCACAAGAGTGACGGTTAGGTCACCGATTTTCGAAAAATAATCGTCGAGGACCGAAAGTTCCTTTTCCAAATCCCGGTTGCGGGCTGAGGCGGAGGCATCCCAAATCAGGCCAATCTTCTTGGGCAGGGTCTTTG
>CAWVZQ010000609.1:0-2222 GCA_963934405.1 uncultured Opitutales bacterium
AAAACACGCACAGCTATTTCACTACGATTAGCGGCTAAAATTTTCTTCATCGAAAGACAGAATATATGGCTCTTGGGTAAAACAAAAAAGGGGGATTATCGATGGCCTTTCAGCCTCTAGAACTCAACGTCAAAATGAAAACCGAGCAACATCCGAAGCAAAAATCGTGCGAAAGTTCTCGAACCAAGGATCCACCGAGGCAAAGAGCCCGAAGTGATAAATCAGCGCAGCAGTTGAAAGAAAAGGCCCAAAGGGCACTTCGACGCCCCATCCAATCTTAGCCTCCTCCTCGTCCGATTTATCCTCTCCGGACTTGGCCTTCCCCTGAAGCAAGGCAACGGGCAATAGCATAATCGTACCGATTAAGGCGCCTGCAAAGATTGCGAACAAGGCGCCTTGCCAACCGCAGAATGCCCCGATACATCCCAGTAACTTGACGTCGCCTTCCCCCAAGGCCTCCTTCCCCATAGCTTTTTCGGCAAGAACGCCAATCCAATAAAGAGAGGCCGATCCCACCAGCATCCCAAGCAGAGAATCCAAACCAGATTGAAAATGCTCTAACTTGCCTCCGACTTCGACACCTAATCGCATCGCGGGAAAGGAAATAGCTAAGACCAAGCCAATCAAGGCTCCGCCAATACTGAAACGATCGGGAATGATAAAACTTTCAAGATCGGTCAAGGCTGCTCCGATGAGCAAACAGGCAAACACCGAGGCAATGAGAGCTTTCTCCGGATAAGCTTCGCCGCCGAAAGTAAGAACCGCCCATGCAAAAGCAGCCCCGGTCAATGCTTCCACAATCCAATAACGCGAGGAAATCCTCGTGCCGCAGCAAGCTGCCTTACCTCGCAATAACAGCCATGAGAAAATGGGAATATTGAGCCACCAAGCAATCGGCTCGCCGCAAGAGGTACATCTCGATCCGGGTCTCCACATTGATTCCTCACGAGGTATGCGGTAGGCGCAAACATTCAGGAAACTGCCAAAGATGCTTCCTAGGACAAAAGCCCAAACACCTGCAAAGGTCGGATGTTCTTGGACAAAAGCCGATAACAGGAAATTCATTTAAGAGAGTTCTTTTCGAGCGGCCGTAAACATTGCATCTACCGGAACATCCCCTCCAGTCCAAATACCGAGGGAGCGAGCCGCTTGGTGAACTAGCATGGACAAACCGTTGCTCGCTCGCAAGCCGAGATCTCGTGCCTGACTGAGCAAGGCAGTCTCGGATGGGTTGTACACCATATCGTAGACCTTCGCGACTTTCGGCAATGTCAAGAGATCCAGAGGAGCAGGGTCTTCGGGTCTCAATCCGAGAGAGGTCGCGTTGATGACCACGAGGTCACTTTGACCGGCAAAGACCGAAGATGCTTCGTTAAAAGCGAACCCACTCACTTCAACGTCATCACCCGATACAGGCAAAACGTCTAGCAATTCGCGAAGACGGTCAGGTGATCGATTACCAATCCAAAGCTTGCGACAACCTCGAAGTAGACATTGAGCAGCAGCAGCTCGAGCAGCTCCGCCGGCACCAAGAAGAATCACCTTAGCCCCCTGTAGGTCGACCTCCAATTCATCCCGCAGGGCTTGCTCCAAGCCATAACCGTCCGTGTTGAAACCTCGCCAGCCGTCATCACTTGCCAGCAAGGTATTGACGGCACCAATGGCTCTCGCTTCCGCACTCAGTTCCACGACTAAGTCGAGAGCTTGAACCTTGTGAGGAATCGTTAGGTTTAGTCCGCGAAATCCTGCCTTTAGCAAAATCGGCAAAACATCCGACAAACGTTCGGCTTCAACCTCTATCGGCCGATAACGCCATTTCGCAAAGCGGGGGTCAGACTTTGCCATTTCGAGCAAAGCTGCGTTGTGAATTGCGGGACTTATGGAATGCCCAATCGGAAAACCAAGAACGGCGAGGGACACATCCTCCGGGGATATGCCAGGCAAATCCTCAGTTCTTAAAATGTCCTCAGGCATTCGCCTCACGGCGCAGGGCACTATCGAATTCAGAGACGAATCGAAGAAAGAGCCCTGCAAAATCCACATTTCCCGCTTGGCGATAATGCATGGCCAAATTGCGACAACCACGACTTAGCGTTTCAGAAACTGTCACAGGGAGCAAATAGGCACCCGATTGATCTGAAGGGGAGTCACCCAGGAAAGCTTCCAATTCATGTGCCTCTCGGAAACGACCTCCGGACCATACGTCGATGTAAAAGGGAGGT
>CAWVZQ010000610.1:0-2220 GCA_963934405.1 uncultured Opitutales bacterium
TTGAGCCGGTCGGAGAGGTTTAGCCCCGTCGGCGTCAGTTCCAATGTCGGCTTTTCCGGCAACGAGGACGACCTTCAGACCGCCGTTGCCTGTAGACTCTGCCATTAGGGTTCCCTTTAGACGAATTCCGGCATCCACCTTTTTTCCCGACAAGGCAAAGAGAGTTTCCTTCTTTGTATTCCGGAGGAAGGACCCCTGCAGCAACCGAATCTTGCTGGTGGAGAACTCGGCTAACGTTGCCCTGCCCAAGCGAAGGAAATTGCCTTCGGATTGCGTAATTTCCAGAAGCGACTCCTTTGCGGCAATAAGAAGAATCTTTCCGTCGGGTGGTAAATGAGAACCCACTTGCAGCGGTAGCGGTGTTGCTTGGTCCGGTCTTTCCTTTACGAAGGCTTGACCTGTAACTTCGGTTACGGTCCAAGTTGCGGTGTGTTCCTGTTCCTCGGGGATTGTTGCTGCTAGATAGGGGAGAATGCAATGGCTCAGCAACAGAAAGGTTGCCATCGGATGAATTGCGAAAAAATTCACCGAACTACTAATTGGTTTATATCGATGCAACATCGTCCCCATGTGATTAGCCGGTTGAGGACGATTTAGTTCGAAAGGTTCAGAATTTGGCTTTCAGTCCCGCTCCGCCACCACCGTCAAATCGCTCGAAGTCGTAGTTGTAGTTTCCTCCCTTGGATAGTCGGGAAATGTATCGAGCGAAGAAGTTGGCCGAAACATACTTATTGAATGGGTACTCCAAGTTGAGACCCACTTCACGCATCAAGTCTTTGCGGTCTTCCATGGTTCTCTTGCTGTAATCGAGGAAAGCCAAGCGCGCGTATGGGGCAATTTCTAATTTTCCGATGTTGGTGATGACGGTCCATCGGGTAGAAAGTTCCAACCGGTCAAGGTCGTCGCCATTTCCTATTATTGTATAGGATGGTGAATCAGTAAAATGGTGGCCAAGGCTGAAGTCCAATATGGATACGGATCTCCCGAGGCTAAAAGTTTTGAGCAATGTGAAATTGGGAAACAGTTCGCTGTAGAATCGCTTGTTATCGTTCGATTTGCGATCTTGGGCATAACTTAATCCTGGGCGTAAAGCCCATCCGCTCGGGAACTGAACAAGGCCAAACATGTAAAGACCGAGCGAACTCATGTCCATGATTTCATGGGCATTAGACCCGAAATGATCCAGTCGATTATAGCTCATTCCAATATAAGGAGAGAAAGCGGCGCTTCCCCAATTGTATGAACCTAACCGAAAACCCGTATGGAAAGTATTCTGAAAAATACCGGCGGGCAATACTCCTATTCCCCCGCTGTTCCTATTAGAAATGTTAGCATTCGAACTATAATATAATTTAGTGTCAAAACCGATGAAGTAATCTAATCCATTTCGCTTTACGCTCACGGGGCGCTGAAGTCCGAGGTCGCTCGCACCTGGCCGTGGAGACGAGGTTCTGGGTGCAATTGTACGGTTAGGAGCAACCTCGCCAAATTGTGGACGAGACATCATGGCTGGATCAAAGCGGTCGCGTTGCCCATAAAGCAAACCGGGAGCACCAAGTAAAACAAACCATGCTCCGACTAAAATCCGGTAACCCTTATGATTGTGAAAGAACTTCTTCATGATGTAATTCTAAAGTCGAATTAATTTGTGCGTAAGTTGGGTTTACCTTTTCGATATGGTTATGGATTGCTTGCCATTGGGCAGGTTGCCAAGTGCATCAAAACTCTCCGTGCTGTTGATGTGATTGGTGTCGTACTTCACTTGATCGATGAAGTTTACCCTGCCTATTTCTCGTTGCCCGATTCCAAAGGTAGGATACTTTCCGCCTACGCCACCATCTCTAGAGGCGAGATTGACTTCCGAACCATTAGGAAATGTCACGTTTTTCAAGTCTACCGTGGTGGCTTCCATGTAGATGGAGTCGACTCGTCCGTCAAATCGCAAGCCATCTGCGACGATCCTTTTGTTGGCGAAGAGTTGTATGTTGTCTCCTCTGTCCGAAGGGTTGGTGTTCTTGCCCACGGTAAAGGTGTTCGGGGTGTTCGTTGGGTCGGAAGACACAATGTGCAATTCATCCAAGGAAGCTACCCCCAAGTTGCCGCCCGATTCGAGATCGACGTTTACGAGTTCCATTTTGGAGATGGAACCCAGATACAGGTTGGCTCCTTCGAAGTCTATTTTGATGCGTTTTATGTTCTGGGGTTCTGTTGAGTCGCTCC
>CAWVZQ010000611.1:0-2214 GCA_963934405.1 uncultured Opitutales bacterium
GAATCCGCATCGTTGACTATTGATCAGCGCGTTGAGCGATTTCCTCCACTCCCTATAGAGCGAGCGGACATTATGCCAACCGCCCTGCTCGTGATTTCAATTCTACTTGAATATGCCAACGCCTCCGAAGTTCACCACTCTTTAAGAAATCTTCGCTTTGGGTTAGCTGCAAAATTACTCGATTGCGCCAACTAGGTCGGTATCCAGAAAAGACAGATTAGTCTTCGAAGAGAGCCTTCATACGCTCCAGCCCGGTTGTTATTACCGCTAAGGGATCTGCGGACCAGAGCTCCGCATTAAAGAGTTCGAGACTAACCGTGTGATCATAACCCATTTCACGAAGTACGGCAATTTCGGCTGCAAGGTCAATTTGACCTTCGCCAACCATCACCCGGTCAGGATCGGTTTGGGCTTTTGCAGGTTTATCGGGATGTGCATCGTCCAAGTGATAATGACTGATCCGGTCCACGGGGATCGCTCTTAATTCATCGAGGGTGGACTCGCTGTTCCAGTTGTGGAAGGCATCGAGAATGAGCGTCGCGTCACGATCATCCGCTTGTTGCACGATTTCCCAGGCCTTGCTGAGAGAGTGTACCGACTTAAAAAAACTGATGTACTCGAATGTTGGTCTAATGCCTTCTTCTCGACCGAGTTCCAGCAATTCGCGATATCGTTCCGGGAGGTGTTCAGTCTCGGTCGACTCCATTGGGGGAGTTGCCACGATAAAAGGAGCGCCCAGTCTAGCCCCAAGTGCAAATCTTCGTCTTGCTTCGTCCAAGACTAGTTGATGTTCCCATCCCCGGAAGTCCCCCCATTGCCGCATTGCAATAACGGAAGGAACGATTAGACCGTGATCCGAGAGAGCTTTCTCCACATCGGAAACCTCTCCTCCGCGGGCTACATGTTCAAAAACATCGTTCAACCAGAGCTCTATACCATCGTATCCTGCTTCGCCCGCGAGCCTGATTTTGTCGATCAAGGACTGCGGCTTGATCGTGCTTGTGTTTAGGCAATAAAGCATGGTGCCGGCGAGAGAATTACGTCGTGATCAGGGAGTTCGCATTATTCTGACGGGAGATGGTATGTCTATGCTTCCAAATCTAGAGCAGCTTGTACGATTTCGCAAAAGGACTTGGGCGTAAGCGAAGCTCCCCCAATCAGCCCTCCATCCACATCCGGCTGAGCTAACAATCCGGATGCGTTTTCAGCGTTCATGGAACCACCGTAAAGGATGCGGATAGTTTCCGCTGCGTTTTCGCCAAAAAGCTCAGCGAGGGTTTTGCGGATAAAGGAATGAACCTCTTGTGCCATTTCGTCAGTGGCGGTCTTGCCTGTACCGATTGCCCAAACCGGTTCGTAGGCAATCACTAGATTTTCGACTTCCGAATCAGAGAAATTTTCAAGACCTTCTCGAATTTGGGTTCGGACAACTTCTAAAGTTTCGTTTCTCTCTCGTTGGTCAAGTGTTTCCCCTATGCAGTAGATGGGTTTTAAATTCCCCGCAACAGTCGACAGGATCTTCTTGTTTACCGACTCGTTTGTTTCACCGAAATACTGACGACGTTCGCTATGGCCTAAAATGACATAGGTTACGTAAAGGTCTCTAAGCATTTCGGCAGAAACCTCACCTGTGTATGCGCCGGATGCTTCCTGATGCATATTCTGAGCTCCCAGAGCAATCTGGGATCCATCTAGCTCTTCCGAGATCTTCCCCATTGAGGTAAAGGGCGGACAAACGGCGACTTGCACAGTGCTTTGAGAACCAACGCCAGCGTGCACTTGCTGGACGAGTGCGACGGATTCAGAAGCCGTCTTGTTCATTTTCCAGTTTCCGGCGATAAGATACTTTCTAGACATTTTGATTTAGGATGTTGGGACGATTCTACTAGGCTTTATTCATTTGAGGTCGAGGGCCAAAACTCCGGGGAGATCTCGGCCTTCAAGGAATTCGAGTGATGCCCCACCGCCAGTACTCATGAATGAGACTTGATCGGCGTACCCGCTGTTGTTGATGGCGGTAACGGAATCGCCGCCGCCAATAATTGAAATAGCGTCACTTTCGGCCACGGCCTTGGCCACGGCGAAAGTGCCCTTGGAAGAATCTTCGATTTCGAATACTCCCATGGGGCCGTTCCACAGGACCGTGCCTGCTTGAGAGACTTCTTCGGCGTATTGCTCTGTGGTCAGGGGACCTATGTCGACTCCTTCCCAACC
>CAWVZQ010000612.1:0-2213 GCA_963934405.1 uncultured Opitutales bacterium
GTAGATAGTTTGATTTTGGATTTGATTCAATGGACCCGTTTGCACAAGGACTTGCTGGAACCGCGCTGGCATCCACGATTATTCGCAAGAAAGAGGAAACTCGTCTTGCCCTCGTCGTCGGTTTCTTAGCAGGACTGGCTGCCGACCTAGATGTTGTCATACGCTTTAGCGAAGATCTGTTGCTTCGGCTTGAGTTTCATCGTCAGTTCACGCATTCGCTTTTGTTCATCCCATTGGGAGGACTTCTCGAGACTCTGGCACTCCAGCCTTTCCTTCGCGGCAAAACCAACCTGCGGAGAACTTGGGCATACGCGACTCTCGGCTATGGTACCCAAGGTTTGATCGATGCTTGCACCAGGTACGGAACGCTGAATACCCGGCAATGACTCAGCTTGACTATTGTTCGCATACACTTGTCGCGTTTCGTGGGGCACTGATCAGGTTCGGTTTCGCTCAATGCTTTCGTGAATAGAGTCCCACAACCGAACACGCTCATCAAGAGCCGCGATTGCCGCATTCTTAGCTGTTCGCCAGCCATCCATGCTTTTCCCGACTGTTTCAATAATTAAGGCTTCGGCTGCTTCGCCGTGCTCGTGGCCATCGAGCTCAATGTGTCTTTCAAGGTAATATTTCAATGGGCTCCAGCGAGATCTATCTTTGGTGCTATCATTCAGACCAGAGAGAAAGAGAGAGAAGATTCTTGGCAGCACGAGTTCTCTTCCGAATGCGAAAGAAGAAGCTATTTCAATGGCGTTCCCTTTTTCGGCGGTTTTAAGAGTGTGGGAAACGAAACGAGTGGAAGATTCAGGTGGTGTTGATTTGGCTAAAGCTATTTCCCAATGCGTTCCTGACTCAAGTTCTTTGATGAAATTACCAATTGCAGTGGTGGAGGCACCGACTGATTTCATTGATAGTAGGTACGACTCGAAATGACTTGCGGGTCTCCCGTTGTGATCGAGGTCTGATTCCTCATCCCGAATGATTTCGTTAATGAATCTCGCCAAATCTGCTCTTCGTGGTGGAGTCCAAGGGATTATGCATGAAGTGTATTCCAATTGTAGGCTTTTGGCCAACGACATGAAATCCCATACAGCCCACACATGATGTTCCATAAAGGTATTCAATGCTTCGGGGTTATCGACCGATTGATAGATCGGATGATTTTGAAGTATTTCTTTTTTTGATGCTGTCGCTTGTAGTAAATCTTCCAACATGGCAATTTCCTAGATGTCTATTCACGATCAAAAGACAACCGAACTTGATAAACTTTTCGACTTTTCAGTCTAATTTCATTCGATTCTTGCTTCGCTTAATCTGAACGCTGACCTAGTACCTTGCAAAGATGAAGCTTTATTTTGATTTTCTAAAAGCCCAGAGGTGTTTTTCGCTGCGGAGGTAGAGTGTGCTCGAATCCAAAGCTGGTGTGACGTTAATGGATTCGCCTAGGTCGTGCCGGTGAGTGATCTCGAATTTGTCCCCTGTTTTTACCACGGAGACGAGACCTGCTTCGGAAGCTAGGTAGAGGTGTCCGTTTGCAACCACCGGCGATGCACTATATTGCCCGAAACCTCCTAACCTTTCTCTGTATAGTAGTTTCCCGTTAGAAGCATCTACGCCCGCTAGCACTCCTCCGTTGCAGACCATGTAGATCCGATCCTCAAAGAAAACAGGCGTAGGAATCTCTGGAATTCCGCGATTCAACTCCCATTCGACGCGAGTGTCGGTGATGTTGCCTTTCCCGCCGGGGCGAATGGCTACCAGAAGTGGTTTTCCATGTCCGATGGAGATGTTGGACACGAATTCCTTATGTGTCCAAAAGCCATCCTTGTTTTTGTCCATCCAGTGAAACATTCCATCTAGACGCCTCTTACGCTGGTTGTCGTCTTTCGGTAGCGGCATACCGTATCCAGGATGCCCAGGTGGTAGTTCAGGACGAAATGGAAAGGTGAAATGTCCGGTCATTTCCTTGCGCTCAAGTTTATTGTCTTCGTTTGAGTCAAAGCTGATTACGGCTTTCCAGAATGGTTCGGGGTCAGTTTGAGCATCGGATGCTCCACCCAGTTTGGAAGCGGATCCGAAAATCAAGCCATTCCCCGTGAATGGCATCGCAATCGTCTCCCGTGAAAATCCGGTCACATGCCATTTCTTCTCACCGGTAGGCAGGTCGTACCCACACAAACGTCCATTTCCCAAAACCACAAGTTCATCCCCGT
>CAWVZQ010000613.1:0-2209 GCA_963934405.1 uncultured Opitutales bacterium
GGGATTTAGCGGTGAGGAAGGAATACGATGCGAGACTTTCTTTGGTGGCGTTGGTTTCATCGGTTGCGAACACTTGCAATTGAAACGCATGATTGACTGGTTCTGCATCCTTTGAGGCTCGCAGGGTGATGGTGGCGGTTTTTGCCTTTGCGGAAGCGTTGGCGTCTTCGAGAGTGACTCCTGAGGGGAGAGGAGGGGTAATTGCGAAACGAAGGGGGAGAGCATGCTCTTGTTTGCGTTTAAGCGTAAGCTTCAGTTCGGTCGTACCGTTGGCTTCTAGAACGATATTTTCCTTGTCTACGGTAACCGACAATTCAGGCTTCGGTTTTGTTACGCTCAATCGATAACGGAAGCGCGGTCCACCTCGCCCAAACCTGTCCCGAATACGCAAAGTGTAATTGCCGTCTGCCGAGACTTTTAGCAAATATTCGGGGTCATTGGTGGGCTTTGTGTCGTCCACTTCCTTTAGTAATGCTCCATTCGTTCGATATACTGCGAGTACGGGATCGGTGGGAAGATGCAGCCGATGGGCATCCACGCTCACTAGCCATTGTTCCCCTTTTTTGGCGGAGAATACATAGGAATCCACTTCGAGTTTCTCGGATAGAACACCTTGGACCGTTAGGGGAGCTTGGAAGCGCCTGCTCCCGTTTTCATCCTTAAGGTCTTCTTCGTCTCGGTCCGCTTGAATCGATTTCTTCTTCAAAGTTCCCAAAGTAAGGGTGATTCGGTAGGTCGTGGAATCGGAACCGGAGAAACCTATGGCTGTAGCTGCAGGATGAGCCACGGCAAATAACTGGAGATAGTAAACTCCTGAGATTTTTGCCGTATAGTTTAAAATCGGATCCAAGTTGTGAGAATCGCTTGCGAAGGCGACTTCATGACCATCGGGACCTCGCATGACTAGAAATGGGTCGATGAGGGAACCGAGGGAGTATGCGTTCGTTTCGGCCACAAAAGCTTGGCCTTTGCGAAGTGCGATTCGAAAGAAGTCGGAGTCTCCTTTCTTTAGGATGCCATTGATGACAGTACCCGTGGCGGTGGCATTGACCTCTTGTGCCTGAGCGGTATTGTCGTTTGGTTCGGACTCGTTGGCTTCCTTGAGCTTTGAGATTACGAAGGTCCGAGTCTTGGTAGAACCGTTTGCATCGAAGAAGTGAATCAATGCCGGATGCATTTGGGCATCCGAGTTGATGCTTATGGAAAGTAGGCCTTTTTTTTCCTCTGCTTCTATTTTTAGTCCATCGTGATCCGTCCACACTTCAGGAGGCCAAGTGCCGAAACTTCCAATGGCTTCTACTCCCACGGTTTGGCCTCGTTGACCGCCGGAGGGAAAGAGTGCATCGAGCTTTGGCGGAACTGCCGGCAGTTGGAGCAGTGCAAGCAGGAGTGCCGGAGCAGCCGCTCGCAGACGCCGAATCATCAAGCGAACAGTTCCTTGATGAGCCGTCCCTTGTCTATGAGTTGGATAGGGCGACCCACAGGCGTATGGAGAACTTGTGCGTGATCGATTCCCATTTTCGTATAGAGGGAGGCGGCGAAATCCTCGGGTGCATATACGTTTTCATTGGCGTAGTAACCCTTGAGGTCGGTTGCGCCAACTATTTGCCCTCCGGGAATGCCTGCTCCGCCCATCATAACGGACATGGCGAAAGACCAGTGGTCACGACCTCCTCGGGTATTCACCTTTGGCGTGCGGCCGAATTCGCCGAGGCAAATAACGAGTGTGTTCTCAATGGATCCGCGATCATGCAGGTCTTCCATGAGAGCTGCCAGCCCTTGGTCGAGTTTGGGCAGGGCTTTATCTTTTAAGGACGGAAAAATATTAGTGTGATGGTCCCAACCTCCGTAATAAACGGTTACGAAGGGCACGCCCACCTCGGTGAGGCGTCGCGCTAACAGTAGGCGTTGCCCAAAGTCGTTGCTTCCATATTTTTCTCTAGTTTTCTCAGGCTCACTCGAAATGTCGAACGCGGCTTGAGCCTTTTTGGAGTATACCAGTTGGTAGCCCTGTTGGTAGAATTCATCGATGCTGACGGCGGGGTCGTTGGCGGCCTTGTCTTGGATTCGTTCCAGTCGGTCGAGTTTTTGGCGGAGTAATCGACGATTGTCCGAACGAACGTCGGCAATCCCCTTTGGAATGCTGACGTCCCTGACCTTGAAATTTTCTTTATTCGGATCATCCTTGATCACGAATGGGGCGTAGGGT
>CAWVZQ010000614.1:0-2209 GCA_963934405.1 uncultured Opitutales bacterium
GCTTGGATTCTCCTGATTTCATATCGGTCATCAGGCAACGACAAGTGACTCGGCCGTTGTTTGTGGGAACCTCTTCCACTTCCACCTTCCCCACCACCCGAGAGTTGCCACTTTCGGGATCAGGAGATTCCACGCACAAAGAAACCCGCTTCGTTTCAAAATTAAACAAACGGGTATAGCTCAACGGTCGTCCGGCTTGCTCTTCGACCAAGCCATCCAAACCGCCGCGAAGAAGGTCAACTATTTCGGCAGCGCGATTCATTTCAACCGTGCAATATCCTTACGGCTTCCCTAAATTAGCAAACTCGAATTATTCACGTTCCGATGAATCAAGAAGCCAAACGCCTCGCACAAGAAGAACTTGACGGCGATTCCGCAGATCGGGAACTCCTCGCAGAATGCATTGCGAAAGCCGATGGTGACGAAGCCCGGGCACACCAAATCTACCTGCACCGAAGAACCGCCGAACTGACGAATGATCGCGAGGACTTCGATCACCGGGAAAAATGGCCCATGCTCACCCCGCTCCTTGTTCTCTATACGGTGGGTACGATCGGGGTCCTCGCTCTCGTATTCGTTTTTCTCGCCGGCAGGCTTGGTTGGTGGTGACCAACCTCGAGTCCCCAAGAAGTGGTCACGATTGTTTCAGGCGGGCAAACCGGGGCGGACCGCGCCGCCCTCGACTGGGCCATCCAAAACGGCCACCCGCACGCTGGCCATTGCCCCGCCGGTCGCAGAGCCGAGAATGGAACCATTCCACTAAAATACAAGCTCCATGAGACGGACTCGATGTCGTATGCACACCGCACCCGTTTGAACATCGAACAGTCAGACGCCACTCTCATCGTGGTTCAGGACAGCGGTCTATCAGGTGGAACGCTCCTCACTTTGGAACACGCTCGCAAGACTGAAAAACCTCACCTCCTCGTTACTCCTGAAAACCTCTCTCAAGCACCATTACTTTTGAGGCAATTCATGGAGCATCACAAGGTGAAGATTCTAAACGTAGCAGGCCCTCGATCCTCGTCCTCTCCAACCATCTACAAAATCACTTTCGACCTCTTGCAAAACACCTTCGAATAGCTCTCCACACAACACCTTTCCCGAAACCCACTCATGTAAGGAGTAACAGTTTACATAAAGCTCACGATCTCACCAATCAAAACAGCTGAAAGCCACAAGAGATTAAACGGGAAACCAAACAGATGCAATAGAGCAAGGAGTAAAAGCAAAATAGTAAGGTTTTTATAGCTACACCTTAACCCGCACCCCGAAAACAACCTGCGTAAGGTTTTTAAACTTGCAGCACAGGATCAAGACTCTAAAAGTCTGGCTATGAATTCGTTTGCAAAAGACCTTTCAGCTATCCTCAGGGAGCATCCCGAGAACCTCACTTCCCTCGCCAAAAAAGCGGGCATCAGCCGCCCCTCCCTCTATGACTTGATCAACGGGAAAAACCTTCCGAGACCCACCACGCTAGGCAACTTAATCGACGCACTCGATCTATCCGAAAAAGCCGCCCAAAACCTACGTGACTCACACCGCTCGGAACGCCTCCGAACCACCCGGAAGGAACAGGATATACTCCTCAGAGAAAAGAAAACTCTCCTATCCGAAATAAGCGACCTTCTCCTGCAACAGGGTCATGAAATCTCTCGCTCCAACCACTCTGGCGGACCCGACCTAATCCTTCGGTCCGGATCCCGCCGGACCCCACTCCACGTCACCCCTCGACTCACCGATCATCCGAATGCACTCGGGCACCTCTTGAACGCCATGCACGGTCTGTCTGCCTCCGCAGGATACGTCTGCGTTCCCAAGCTTGCTCCCACGGACCGATTCTACCTGCCCCTCTTTTCCAAGTACGGGGTAAAGATTCTAACTCCCAAAAATCTCCTCAGGGAACTCAAGTGACCTTCCTCCGGAGTCACCCGTCACGCTCCTCAAAATCGACAAAATTCAACATCTCCGTACGAATTCATCTCGTAAATCGGTGCCCAGAGAACCCAATATTCGCTCAACCTGCTGGTGCGGAGAGGATTAAGGCAAACCACAGAGATTTCCTCACCCCTCCCCTACCCCACCGACAAGCAAACCCCTAAAAAAATTTCCCCGCACGCCATAGGGCGCAAATATCCATCGTTAGAGCCACAGTTACGTGAAGGGCTGCCCCCATCCAAATGGATCGAGTTTTCAAGCTCATAAAGCC
>CAWVZQ010000615.1:0-2206 GCA_963934405.1 uncultured Opitutales bacterium
ACACTGCCGAGCCCCATAGCCTGAACGGGAGTGGGAAAGGGTTCCTCCTGACTCGCATAGGCCGAGAAAAAGGGCTCGGCGTATGACTCGTCGATGGAAGCACTGGCTTCCGAGAATTCTGTGGCATAGATTTCGAATTCGAGCACCAGAGCTTCCAGAATCTGTTGCTTGCGCATGACGTCCATCTTGTCGTCGTGCTGCCTCTCGAGAAGGAAGGCGCCATACAGACCGAGAAAGACGAATGCCAACTCGGCGAACAACCACCCGAAGCGAGTGAATAGGGTCTTGGCCTTTCGTGTGAGCTTTAGAAAAATCACGGTTCATTGATCCAAATACTTTTGCAGGTCGATTTCAACCTCATCCGACAGGGCGGCATCAAGTATCTTCCCCGCAGCGGGTGACAGGATGGGCCGAGATTTCGGAGCGAAGGGCACTGCAGAAGCCGCGGCCCTTGCTGCAGCCGTCGCCGCGCCACCCGATTCGTCGCCCCCACCCTCTCCATCACCGTCGCCGTCGGAGGAATCGCCGTCGGAATCACCTCCGCCATCCGAATCACTTCCAGAGGAGGAGGACGTCGACGACGAGCCACCGGCGACTACGGCAAAACTACCCCCAAAGGTAGAAGTCGCTCCCCCTGCATCCGCCATATCCTTGGCGAATACGGCCTCGGCCGAAGGAGCTTGAAGGAAATAGGAATATCCGGTGAAAAGCCCGAACTGGAACAAGAGCTCGAGCTGAGCATCCGTAATGGCGGAAAGCTCCAAAAGCCCATCCGAATCAAAACCTTCGAAGCCGGGATTGTCGTCGGACAGGGCCCGGATGACGGTGGGACTCAAGGTAGAGTCAAGGTCGTCCATGAATACGGAGATGGCGTCGAGACTGACGATCGCTCCCAGTTCAAGCGTGGAATCGGTATAGGTACCTGCGGACAAGTTTCGCCCGTAGAGGATGCGGCGCAGGTAGTCGTACTGGTCCAGATCGTAGGAAAGCGAAAGCTGGTCCTCGGCGGCGAGGAGGAGTGAATTATCGATGTTGGCGGTATGCGGGGAAAAGGGAACGGCGAGAGTGAGGTCCCCTGAGTCCACCCGGAAGTCTACGTTTTGGGCCTGAAAGGCATTTTCGGCGGGCGCTTCTTGTTCGTCCGATGCGGTTCCCAAGGTGAGGGAGTTGCTCGAACGGAGGGAAAGGTTCTCGAACACCCCACTCGGCTCCAGCTTAGAGACGAGGTTGGATTTGGAGGTGAGGTCGAAGGAGACGGAATCTGTAGAATCGCTGCCACCGGAGAGAGAAAGGCCGGATACGGCAAAGGAACCCGTGGAACCGGCAAAGGTGGTGAAGTTGGCCACCTTGGCGTCGGTGGCGGAAACGGATCCCGAATGGGTGACGGATGCCCCGTGCATCTCGACCCGGGAAGCTTGGATAATGCCGGATTGAAGGATGGCTTGCCCGGCCAAGTCCCCAACGGCAAGAATGGCGCCCTCAGACACGGTCGCATCGAGCGAAACGGAAAGGGATCCGTCCAAGCTAGAAAGTTCCAAGCCGCCGCCGACAGCCAGCAGGACCAACCCGTCGGGAGCGGAGATAGCACCCGAATTGCTTAAAGAAGAACCTGCCAAGACGACCTCGCCCGCGGTGATCGAGCCTTGGTTCTTCACCTCGCCCGATAGAGCCGTGAACTTGTCGACTCCGTTCTCGAAATCACTATTGGACAAGTTGCCGGCCACGGCGTGCAGCTTGCCCGCCTCGACGATGGAACCTTCGCCAAAGAGAACCCCGGCGGGATTGACCAGATAGACGTGACCATTGGCAATTAGTTTGCCATCGATAAGGGAAGGAGCCGCAGCGGAGATGCGATTCAGGACACGAGCCTCGGTGGAGGGTTGGATGAAGCGAACGGTCTCGTCGGCGGCTACGTCGAAGGTAACGTGCTCGAGGATGGCGCCGTCGCCGGCAGTGATCTGCAATTCCTTGGCCGTTTCGTCGGCCAAGGAGAAGGAGGCATCGCCCGACACGATCTTGGTCCCTGAAGGCAGGGCGCCAAGCTCGGGCAACCCAATAAGGTTCGCCGCCAGAAAGAGTATGCAAATATTGTTGGAAAAAAGCTTCATGACAGAACCGGCGTTAGAATTCCCAAGTGATCATGGCGTGGATACGACCGTCGCCGCTACGAGTACCGTCGAGTATGGTTCCGGCGTTTACGATTTCC
>CAWVZQ010000616.1:0-2205 GCA_963934405.1 uncultured Opitutales bacterium
CGAATACCGCCGATACGACTTACACTGTCGGGGACAGCCTGCAACTTGTTGCAAAACCTGCCCCGGGGCACCGTTTCGTCGAGTGGAAGAACGACCAGAACATAACCCAGCCAACACCGCCAGGAAGTATACCTTCTCAGTATGAGTTTCAGGGAATGAACTCAGACAAGAACATCACCGCCGTCTTTACTCCGGAAGAATATACAGTTACCAGTTCTTCGTTATTGCCTCCCGGTTTCGAATTTAATTCAAATGCGCTCAGGGATGATGTATTGATTTCAGATGGTCCCTACTATTACGGCGAAAGAGTATCCATTCGTGACTTCAAGGCGCCTCCGGGCTGGATTAACAATGGCGGTTATTCTATTTTTGATGACCTCGATCAAACCGTCTCTTATTCGGATAATTCGGGGATTCTGAGCTTCGACATTAAATCTAGCGTTACCCTCCAAGCAACGCTCGACCCGGATCTTGCCGATCCTGATGGCGATGGTCTTTCAAATCACCGAGAATACGAAATTTGGGGACCTGACCCAAATGACGTTTTGACCGCAATCAATGTTGACGATGTCGACGATGATAATTTTACCGATGGTTGGGAAGTGACTTATGGTTTTGATCCTAAAATAAAAGGCGATCCTGTTCCCGGGGATGACAACGACGGTGATGGTCTAACTAACCTTGAAGAATCTGTACTGGATACAAACGCCACGAACAAGGATACGGATGGGGATGGCTTTACGGACTCCTATGAAGTGAATTCCCTGAGAGAATGGAGTCCTGTAGATCGGAACTATACAATTGAAGTGTCTAAGGCTTCACTGGTGCCATTGACCGGAATTACTTCAGATGCATTGGGCACAGTGAAACTGGGACTTGGCGGGACGCGTTTCGAGGGACTCCACACTGCGGATGAGAATGAGATTATCGAAATTTATGCCGAAGCCAAGCCGGATTATGATTTTTTGAAATGGACTTTGAAATGGGATCAGAATGCATCTCAAAAGGTGATTGCTCAGTTGGCTGACCTCAACAAGACCTATTCCACATTGAACCCTCTTCCCATTGATGTGCATGCAGATATGCAAGTGTCTGCAGTATTTGTCCCCAAGGGTAGTTTCTATACGGTCAACCTGTCCGTCGCACCTAGCCCCGACGGTGAAATAGGCACCGTCAGGGTTCTTCCTAATGACGGAATCTATCTAGCCGACACGAATGTTACCATTGAAGCGCTGCCGATTGACAAATATATTTTCGGTGGATGGAAAGGAGACTTGAATAGTACGGCAAACCCTCTGAAATTGAGTTTGGAGCGTTCACTCTCCCTTGTCGCCTCTTTTTATCGAGAGGGGTCGGTTTGGAGCATCGAAGGTGGAGTCGAGTTCATCGACATCGGTTCGAGTCCCAATGTCGTTTCTGTTCAACCGGGGTTTATCGAAGGAACCGGAGCTGCAGCTCCAAATGAAGTGAGAACCGTGAGAGCGAAACCTTATTCGGGATACCTTTTTTCGCATTGGGCATTAGACCCCGATTTTACAGGTCAAGATGCAAACGTTACTATTACCGTGGATAGGGATTATGACCCCATCGGTGCATTTTTCATCATAGATACAACTGATTCGGATGGAGATGGCTTGGACAACCATACCGAGATAGTTTTTCTTAAGACCAATCCATTATTAGGCGATACAGATGGAGACGGGATGAACGATGGATACGAGAACCTTAATGGTCTTGACCCTCTTCGTAGCGACTCGGTTTTAATCAATTTGCTTGCCGGCGAGGCAAACCTCGCTCGATCTCAGGGTTTCGACGAGGGGAACGCGGCGGCAGTGAAGCTTTGGGCGGATTTCAATGCGACTATGGCCCATATTTATGAACGCAACGACCTGTATCGTTTTATTGCAGGTCCTTCGGCACCCGGTCAAACGGGGTTGGGGTGGTTTTACACAGAGCAACACGGTTGGGCGTGGTTGCGACCGAGCAGTCCCGGTTGGATATACATGCATAATGGTCGTGATATAACCAATCTTGATGGAACAACCGTAAGTCTCAATTGGCTCAACCTTAATCCCGCCCAGTCCTACTTTAACCAGACCAAAGTGATCGAACCGAGTTATCCGTTTAGCCAAGAACAGTTTTTCTGGCTTCAAGGACAGAATTCCTGGGCTCCTTATCCGCGCAATGCAGCAATTACGGGGTCGC
>CAWVZQ010000617.1:0-2201 GCA_963934405.1 uncultured Opitutales bacterium
AGAAAGTCAACTTGAGCCGTTTTCCCCTTTTCTATCCTGAAAAACGCGACTTCTTCCTCGAGGGAGCGGAGCACTTCTCCTTTGGGGGGATAGACAAGAGTCCGCTGGCCTTTCATTCCCGGACTATCGGTCTATCCTCCGAGGGCACAAAGATCGACGTTGTCGGCGGGGCCAAGATCACGGGACGACATGGACCGCTTGGAATCGGTATGTTGGGAATGCGTCTTGACGGTAACGGGAGCTTGGAGGCGGATGACGTTTTCGTAGGACGTTTCACTTACGACCTGATGGAGGAATCCAAAATTGGCACCATCTTCACCTATGGTGATCCGCAGGATAACCTCGACAACCATCTGGTCGGAGTAGATCTCAATTTGCGGGCGAGCGACTGGTGGCGTGGACAAAGCGTATCTTGGCACAGTTTCTATATGACTACGAACGATGGAGTGAAAGGCTCGGATGACGTAGTTGGCAGTTGGTTTTCTTTCCCGAATTATCCTTTTCGCATGGGTGGGCATTGGGTGCGCACGGGAGAGGACTTTGAGCCTGCCCTTGGTTTTGTTCGTCGCCGGGGCGGGCAATCTTCATCCATTAATTTTTCCTATGCCTTCGACCAACCGGAAAGTGATTGGCTCGATGATATTTCTGTGGGCGCCGAATACACGCGCTACGATCTCCTGGACGGCAGCGTCGATTCCGAGGAGGTCGAATTGAAACTAATCGAGCTGCGTACCCTTGCGGGGGACAGTTTTGGCGTGCAGTTTGAATTCGAGCGCGAGGTCTTGACTGAAACTTTTGAGATCGTGGACGGGGTTAACCTTGCTGCCGGTGACTATCGGGGGACTGAGTTCGAACTCGAATATCGGTCGAGTACGAATCGTCCGGTCTTCGGTGAACTGGAACTGGGTTACGGCGACTATTACGCCGGCAAGGCATTCAAGATCGGAAGCGGACTTTCATGGCGTCCTTCAAAGCACGCGCAACTCAACTTGGGAGGAGGTCTCACCTCGGCCGAGCTGGCGGTGGGTGACTTCGATGCCTGGACCAGTTCTCTCGGTGTGCGCATCACGCCGAATACTCGACTCTCCTTCAACAGCATTGTCCAATACGACAACCAGTCCGAAAGGATCGGAATTAACAACCGTTTTCGCTACATCCTGAAATCGGGCAATGACCTTTTCTTTGTCTTCAACAAAGGTTTCGACAAGGGGGATAATCGAGAATTCGAGAGTTTCCGTACCTACAAGACCGAGTCCATCGCCAAACTGGGATTGGCTTTTCAGTTCTAGCCTCGATTTCTATGCGAACTTTTCGAAGACTCGTCTTTTATCCGCGCTAGACGAGATAGCGGTTTTCGGGTAGGACTTTTTCCTCAACTTATCCACTTTCCTTAATATGAAGTTCAAAATCTCCTTTTGTCTTGCGGTCGGATTCTTCGGTTGCTCCCTATTTTCGAGTTTTGCCCAGAACGACCAGTTCGGCAAATACGCCATGTTCCAGAAAACGGCGAATCGAGCGGAACCCGCTGAACCGGTTGTGACAACACTTCCTTTGGATTTAGATCAAGGAACACGCATAGGCTTGGTCGGCAATACCTTGTTTGACCGCATGCATGAGTTCGGGCACCTCGAGGCGCTCCTGCAGCAAGCTCATCCCGGAGAGGAACTGGTGGTCCGTAATCTTTCGTGGGCGGCGGACGAAGTCGACCTGCAGCCCCGTCCCGCCAACTTCGCGGATGCCGAACAGCATTTGACCGCGATGCAGGCGGACGTCGTGCTGGCGGCCTTCGGGTTTAACGAATCCTTTGCGGGGAAGACCGGATTGCCCGCCTTTCGCGAGCGTCTGACGAAATACTTGGAAGGCGTGAAAGCGAAGGCCTACAACGGCAAGACCTCGGCTCGCGTCGTACTGATTTCGCCCATTGCCAACGAGAATGTGAAGGGGGTGGATGCGGCGGACCGGAACAATGCCAACATCCGAGCCTACCTCAAGGTAATGAAGGAAGTGGCGGCCGAGCAAAAGGTAGGCTTCGTGGATGCATTCACGGCCACTGAGAAGGCCATGGCATCGCCCGGCAACGACCTCACTATGAATGGGGCTCATTTGAATGAAAAGGGCTACGAGTTGTTTGCCGCCACGGTGTTTGAGCAACTCTTTGGCAAGGATGCCCCGAAACTGGACGAGAAGGTACGAGCGGCGGT
>CAWVZQ010000618.1:0-2195 GCA_963934405.1 uncultured Opitutales bacterium
ACCGCCGCTCGTACCTTCTCGTCCAGTTTCGGGGCATCCTTGCCAAAGAGTTGCTTGAAAACGGTCGAGGCAAACAATTGATAGCCCTTCTCGTTCAAGTGACAGCCATTCATCGTAAGGTCGTTCCCCGGAGAGGCCATGGACTTCTCGGTGGCGGTGTAAGCGTCCACAAAGCCCACCTTTTGTTTGGTAGCAACTTCCTTCATCACTTGGAGGTAGACCCGGATATTACCGTTGTTACGATCCGCCGCCGCCACTCCTTCGACGTTCTCGTTGGCGACAGGCGAAACCAATACCACGCGGGCCGCAGTCTTGCCGTTGTAAGCCTTGGCCTTGATGTCTTCCAAGTATTTCGTGAGGCGCTCGCGAAAAGCGGTCAAACCTTCCTTACCGGCAAAGGATTCGTTATAACCGAAGGCGGCCAACACGACGTCGGCCTGCATGGAAGTGAGATGTTGGTTGGCATCGGCAAAGTTGGCGGGGCGGGGCTGCAGGTCCACCTCGTCGGCCGACCACGAGAGATTGCGAACGACCAATTCCTTACCGGAATGAGCTTGTTGTAAGAGTGCTTCCAAATGACCAAATTGATGCATCCGGTCGAACAAGGTATTGCCGACAAGACCGATGCGGGTTCCCTTACTCAAAGCAAGTGGAAGTTTTGTCACCACTGGTTCTGCGGCATCTGCTCGCTTCGCCGTCTTTCCGAACATGGCGTATTTGCCGAACTCGTTGTTCTGGGCAAAAGTGAAAATGGAGGCGATAAAAGTCGCCAGCAATAGAAGGTATTTGTGATTCATGAAGAGGAAGAGTTATGCGGCTGGAATCAGCAGCTTATCGGATTGATCGCGTCAAGGTCTAGCGCAAACCCAAAGCGAATGTTGAAAGGCAAGAGGGTGAACAACCATATCAAAACTGAAAGGTCCAACCCAGCTTCGCGATTGATTCCGTCTTGAATGAACGGAAGTCGTCGAACTCCCGGTCGTAGCCTTTGTGAAAGCCCTTGTTGAAGACAAAGAACAGATCGCTGCCCGACTTGATTATATAGCGAAAGCGATTGTTGAGACCGATCTGCTTGGACTGGTTGTCCCACTGGACGATACTATTGAAGGACAGTCGGGTGGTCGGCGTGATTCGCACGCCGAGTGAACCCGTCAGGACATCGAACTCTCCCACTGGCAAATCAGCCTTAGTCACGCCTGACCCAAGGTCGAACTGAGCGTGCTTGGAAGGACGCCAAGACACGTCGAAGTCTCCTTTGAATGCCGTACCATCGAAATAATCGCCGTAACCCAGTTCAACTTCGCCAAAGACCGAACGGTTGGTGCTAGATCGGTATTCGAATTCGAACTCGATTCCGCTATAGTCACCTGCGGCCAAGACCACTCCATCCACGATCTCGAAAGCGTCCGTCAACACCTCGCGCTCGAATTCCAACTGCAATCCATAATGGTCGCCTGCCAATGTGCGTAGCTCGATCAGCTTCAATTCGACGTCCTCGGAATCCACGCTACCGTCCAGAAGATCGTAACGCGTGTATTCAGCACCCACTGAAATATCGTCGAGCCAATTGCTGTCAGGTTGATCGAAGGCATGGGAGAAATTAATCGATGAAGATTGCCCACCCCGCCGACGGACAAAGCCCAAAGCTGGCTCGAAATCATCGCCCGTACGCACCCAATGCCCACCCATGCGAAAAGGGTAATTGGGCAATGAGAACCAAGTCCCCACGACATCGTCCGAGCCTTTGGCATCATCATTCGTGGTCATGTAAAAGCTATGCCATGACACGCTCTGACCATGCCACCACTCACTATTGCGAAGGTTAAGGTCCACACCCGCCAAGTGGTTTCCCACATTGGCCTGCGGGTCACCATAGGTGAAAATGGTGCCAATTTTCGACTCTTCCATGAGGTCATAGGTAAAACGACTAACGAAAACCTCGTCAGCGTCCAAGCTATCGTAATTGTCGAGACGCATGCCCAACATGCCTATGCCCAAGGGCCCTTGGCGGCCGGTGATCTTGACCCCGCCTACAACGTCGATTTTCTTGCCCATTTCTGAGAGTCCGATAGTACGCGAATGGAAGGCCAGCGGACTCTTGTCGATGCCACCAAAGGAAAATTGCTCCGAACCCTCGAGAAAGAAGTCGCGTTTTTCAGGATAGAAAAGGGGAAAACGGCTCAAGTTGACTTTCT
>CAWVZQ010000619.1:0-2192 GCA_963934405.1 uncultured Opitutales bacterium
CCAAACCCAACAGGTCGCACAATGTTCTTTGTGGTTTCAACTTTGGCTGAAGACGGTACTCGGTTTACCACGGATAATATTTCGATGCCGTTTGCCATATACGTCCCGGAAAACTGGGATTTACACCGAAAGCCGCTTGCCCTGTCTCTGCCCAAACTCCTCGCATTTCATAAAGAACGCTTGAAGGGCACGAGAAAAACGCTGATCGCTTGGGAAATTGAACCACAAGATGATCTCGATCGTCAGCGCAGGCACCTCGAGCAAGTTAATATCGACCACGGATTTCTTCACCCCAACAATTACCATGAGGAATACGGTCGCCTGACTTCCGAAGGCCGCTACCGAATGTGGAAAGAAATGTGGCTTTTAAGTTATTTGGGTTGTCCGCTTTCTCCAAGACCGAACAAAACCTAACGGCCATTAAACCCCGAAGGAATCTTTCCCGCATCAACCGCCGATATAGGACATTTCCACTTTTTCGGCTTTCATACCGCCCCGAAGCTCAGAATAGCGATCTTTTCTGCTTCGCCAAATTTCTTCAAGAAAATGGTGAATATCACCATTGCCACGCAAAATATCCCGTAGATTCTTGCCTTTAGAGGCAAAAAGACAGGTGAATAGTTTTCCGTCTGCTGATAGTCTGGCTCGGTTACAATTCTGGCAGAACGGCTGTGTAACCGAGGCAATCATACCAATTTCACCCTGCCCATCGAGATATCTATAGCGCCTTGCTACTTCGCCAACATAGTTAGCCTCAATCGGCTCCACATCATATCGACTTTGCACATCTGCCAGAATTTTCTTTGCTGGGTAAACATTATTCTGGGACCATTGGTTGCAGTTGCCCACGTCCATATACTCAATAAACCTTAAAATATGTCGCGTGCCACGAAAGTATTCAGCTAGGGGCAACACCTGATGATCGTTTATTCCGCGGATAATTACTGAGTTCACCTTGACGATGAGTTGGGCAGCTTCCGCGCTACGGATACCGTCCAGCACCTTTTCCACCGGAATCTCTTTTCCGCTCATTTTTCGAAAGGTTGCATCTTCCAGTGCATCCAAACTTAAGGTAACCCTGTCCAGCCCCGCAGCTTTTAAACCAGTAGCATGCTTTGTTAGAAGTAGTCCATTGGTGGTCAGGGCAATCTCTTCAATCCCCTCCACGGTTCTTAAATCCTGGATCAAATCTGGTACATTTGGTCTCAGCAAAGGCTCCCCGCCAGTCAACCGTACTTTTTTACCACCACAAGCAGCAAATGCTTCCACCACTTTACGAATCTCTGCAAAGCTCAGGATTTTTTCCTTGTTAAGGAAGGAGTAGTCGGGCCCAAAGGTTTCAGTCGGCATGCAGTAACCGCAACGCAGGTTACATTGGTCCGTCAGTGATATTCTTAAATCCCGCAGGTTCCGACCCAGCAGATCCCGAGGATTTGAAGTTGTGGGATTGTTCAACGTCTTCATGAATGTACTAAAAATATCATATTGAATAGCCAATGATTTCCGTCAAAGACGCTTTTGAGACAATTTTGAACCACGTGCCGATCCTTCCGGCCGAAACCTGTGCATTGGGTCAAGCCGCGAACCGCACCTTGCGTTGTCCGGTTTCAACGGATCATGAGTTGCCGCCATATGACCGTATCATGATGGACGGGATTGCCGCTCGTTCAGAAGCTTTTATTGGAGGAGGTCAAGTTCGCCTTAAAATTATCGGTCACCAACCAGCGGGAAGTTTTGGGAAGGAACTCACAAATGTCGGCGATTGTCTTGAGGTGGCAACCGGTGCAGTACTTCCCCTTGGTGCTGATGCCATCATTCCGATAGAGGAAATCTCTGTTTCAGAAGGTTGCGCCACTGTCTCCGAGACCTTTAGGCTCATCCCCGGGCGTTACATTCATCGAAAAGGTTCAGACAGGAGCGAGGGAGAGCTTCTCCTCTCTGAAGGAATTCGGCTAGGCGCCAAGGAAATTGCGGTTGCGGCATCTTGTGGTCGCAGTGAGTTGCAAGTTGCTGCTTGCCCCTCAGTGGCCATCATATCGACGGGAGACGAACTTGTGGATATTGATAAAGTGCCAATGCCTCACCAGATTCGTCGATCGAACTCCCATAGTCTTTCCGCAGCATTGGAATCTTCAGGTCTTGGCCTTCCCCATTTGGCTCATTTTGCGGATGATGCGAAAGAGGTACGCGAT
>CAWVZQ010000620.1:0-2191 GCA_963934405.1 uncultured Opitutales bacterium
ATTGACCAAGCGGGCCTTTGGTAACAAAGAAACCCAATAGTCGAACTTAGACCGAGCCAACGGGTGGCGACAACAGGTTCGTCCACGAAACCGTTTGGGAAGCCTCAAAATTGGGAGCAGAATGCTTCCGTTGATTCGTAAGGGAGGCGAAAAATCGACCGGCATCTTCCCACGAGCAATGGAGGAACGGGAAGGCATGTGGCCAGTTCTCTCGTTCGTAAGAGAAGCCCATACCATTCAGTTCAAAAAACTGAAAGATCGACCCAAAAACGGCCGCTTTCGACTCATTAGAAAAACTTACATCACACCAAAGGCGAGTCTCGGCTATCATTTTTTCTAATTTTTGTTTTTCTCTTAATCCACTGGACTTCATTTACTTACAAAACACCAATGCGAGCACTACCAAAAAAAGTGAGCACATTATTTGATTGTTTGATTCATTTGGTGGTTTAGTGTAAATACAAGTTTTATTCATCAATCCCTCACTGCAACAATCATGAAATTCGTAAACACATTCTCCAACATCTCCATCGCCGCCATCCTGGCCGTCTCGGCGACTTTGTCCCCGGCCCAAACGCCAATCAACGATACGAAATGGGACTTCGAATACGGATTCAAGCATCTCAACGAAGTGGGAGCCGACAAGTACGTAGTGGAAAACAAAAATCTCCGAAAATATACCGAATGGCAAAACCCTCCCATTACCTATCTGGGGCCAAAGAGTAACGACGTCGACTGCTCCTTGACTCGGAAATTCACCTTCGATCGGCCCACCTCCGCCGCTCGCCTCAAGGTGAATCTGGCCACCTACAACTTCGGTGGCGGCAGTGTCGGCAAGGCGTCCTGCTGGGCTTCCGTCGACGGGAAGGACTGGAAGCTCGTCCTCGACAACCCGACGCCAAGCAGGATCGACTCCTACAAGGGATTCGACGACGACTTACCCAAGGAACTCACGGGGTCCAAGGAACTTTGGGTGCAAATGCGGTTGCATGTCAGTCGGGCTCCCAACTCCTCCTACACCCTTGCCCAGTTCGGCAGGAGCACCGCAAACGCCAAGAACAACGTGTTTCAGATTAAGGCCAAGCTCGAAACCGTAGAAGAGAAAGAACCAACCGACTTCACCCTCTCCGATGCCACCGTGGAGGAGAACAAACCGGAGGGGACCGTGGTGGGAAGTTTCTCCGCGAGTTCTGTAGACAAAGGCAAATATGACTTCAGGAAAGGTCTAGTCGCTTGGTATCCTTTCGACGGCAACGCTTCCGACATGTCGGGCAACGGCAGGCATGGAGTTTTCCAAGGTGGAGTAAACCTTGTCGATGGGATTAGTGGACAGGCAGCTGAATTCGACGGGGTAGATGGGTGGTTTAGGGTTAACCAAAAATTATCTTCTCAACACCCGCTTACTTGGAGCTTCTGGGTAAAACCATTGGAGTCAGGTGGGTTCCTTGGTCAAGTTCAAGGAACAACTCGCGTTGCGCCTCAGATTCATTCTTCAATTGCGGATAGGCAGATACAGTGGGGTTTTTATTCCTACACAAGTGCGAGTAATCCTGCTAATGCACCAGTGCAAACCACTCCTGTCTCACTAGAAAACCGATGGTATCACGTATTGGTGACTACCACTCAGGATGGCAATCGATTCATATATTTGGATGGGAAGTTGGAAGACTCGAAAAGTGGAGCCGCCTTTGGCCAACAAAACAATACTTTTGCCGCAGGAAGTAATGGTTTATGGGGTCATAGTGATCCTTTTGCCAAAAGCATAATGGACGAGATCCGCGTCTACGACCGCGCCTTGTCTGTAAACGAGGTTCAAGCGCTTTATGATTTGGAAAACAAAACACCTTTCTGGCTCTCGTCTTTTTCGGGCGATATCTCCATCAAAGATCTGGATGCGGATGCGGCAGGAAACGTTTTTGCTAGCGGAGACTTTTCGGGCACGGTCGATTTTGGTTCCACTTCGCTTACGGCATCGGGTAGCACAGATGCCTTTGTCATGAAGCTTAGTCCCTCCGCGAATGTCATCTGGGTAAAGAAGACCGATGGACCCGGCCGAGCCCATGCCCGAGGACTGTCAGTCGATTCTTCCGGTAACGCTTACGTAACCGGTCAATTCGCTTCCGGTTCCGCTCGTTTCGGGAACCATTCCCTATCCTTGCGACATGAGAGCGATCCCTTTTTCGCCAAGCTC
>CAWVZQ010000621.1:0-2189 GCA_963934405.1 uncultured Opitutales bacterium
CGAAGTCGTTGCTCACCACGAGCGTGTAGTTGCCGTCGTGGAGGGTGCCGTTGACCTCCGCGATGACGAGGGTGGCGTTGGTCTCCCCCGCGATGGGCTGGCCGTTCTTCTTCCATTGGTAGGTCAGGTACTTGCCCTCCGCCTGCGACGCGAGGGTGACGCTCTGCCCGCCGAAGACCAGACCCGGAGCCTGCGGAGAGGTGGTGATCTCCGGGCGCAGGTACTTGAGGATTTGCTCGGTCAGGTGGGCGGTGGTGACGGAGTCGTTGGCTACCTGACCGCCTACGATGGTGGTCCCGCCGCCCATGGCGGTCGTCGTCGCCGAAGGACCCGAACCCAAATTATAAAGCGCCTGCACCTCCGATTCGCTCAATGCTCGGTCGTAGATGCGAACGTCGTCGATGAGACCGTGAAAGGGCGATACGTAGCCGCTTCCAATAGTGGCATTTTGCAAACCGACCGTTGCACTTGAATGGGTAGCCGCTTGATCATTATTCAGCGTGCCATCCAAGTAAAACTTGACCTTCAAGACACCCAAATTCCTCGTAAGAACAATGTGTACCCAGTTGTCCAACCCGAGGGAAGTCGTAGTTGTGTATAAACCATAAGGCTCGCCGTCGCCACCACTCGTTCCATAGAAATAACCCAATTTCCCATCCTGTTCCAAAGTAAAGGTTCCGGAACCACCCCATGCCTTGGCATAAGGATTTCTTCTCACACTTGTGTCAGTCGGATACAACCACATGGAAAAAGATTGATCGGCGGATAATCCTAGCTCAGGTGGATTTCCCAAAAGAACAGAATCATCCACTCCATCAAAACTCAACGCCCCGCCGATCTTCCCCGGCATCCAAGTCGGTCCGTTAGTGAGATTTCCGTCATTCCCATTCCCACTCGAGTCATAGGCGACCGTGCCGTTGGTCTCGTCGAACTTCCACCAACCGACTAAGTCCTGCGTGATGCTCCCGTTGACGTCCAGCGTGGCGACGGCGCTTTCGGTGGAACCGAAGGCGTTGGACACGGTCACCGTGTAGTTGCCGTCGTGGAGGGTGGCGTTGAGGTCGGTGACGGTAAGGACGTTGCCGTTGCCTCCTGCGATGGCATAACCTTGCTGCAACCATTGGTAAGTCAGGTTGCCACCCGTGGCCTGCGTCACGAAAGTGGCGGAGGTTCCGCCTATCGCCGACACGCTCTGCGGTTGTTGGAGAATGACCGGCTTGAGGGCCGCCGCCACGTCGAGCGAGAGCTTGGCGGGCGTCACCGTGCCTGCCGCCAGCATAGTCTCGGTGACGGTTCCGGGAGAGATGAAGGTACGGTTGAGGTCGGCCAGCACGTCGCCCGGCAGCATGTCGCGAGTGATGGTGCGGTTGAGGTCCGCGAGGACGTCCTGCCCCAGCATGGACTTGGTGACGGTGCGATTGAGATCGGCAAGGACGTCGGTGGCGAGGCGAGAGCGAGTAATCGTGGCGTTCAGATCGGACAAGATATCTGCCGCCAAACGGGAACGGGATATGGTGCCGTTGAGATCCGCGAGAACGTCGTTCCCCAATTGGCTTTTCGTGATCGTTTTATTAAGGTCGGCGAGTACGGAGGCCGGGAGCATGTTTCGCGTTATGGTACGATTTAAATCCGCAAGAACGCTTGACGGAAGCATATTGCGGGTGATGACGACCGACCGGTTGAGATCAGCCAGCAAGGCGGGTGCGAGTTGTCCGGCGGTTATGGAGCCGGGAACGACGGAGGCGTTGAGATCGGACAGGACGCCGGGGGCGAGCATGGAGCGGGTTATGCTGCCGGTTTGGATGGTGGCGTTTTGCTCGGGCAGGACGACGGAGGCGTTGAGATCGGCGAGGACGTCTGCGGCGAGCATGTTCTTGGTGATGGCTCCGGGTTTCACGGCATCGGCCGTGAGGGCGTTTCTGGCTACCTCGGCGGCAAGGGCGTGGGGAGCGGAAGTGATGAGCTGGTCGGGTTGCAAATGCAACCATTCGCCGATGTCAGGGCGAAAAAAGTGAACTACTAGAAAAAGCTGGGAATTCTGGAGAAAGAGATTTTCAGGGAAATCGTTCATCGTGCTCCCTCCCAGCAGACAAATATAAAGGCCTCTATCGACGTTCAACGTAACGCCGGACTCGGCGCCGGCGCCGTTGCGCCAATGGACGGTGCCGTTGGCATCCCGCAGGGCGAAG
>CAWVZQ010000622.1:0-2172 GCA_963934405.1 uncultured Opitutales bacterium
TCAATCCACCTACCTTGCATGGCGTAAGTCAGCGTGACCACTTTTTTCACGACGGTTCTGCCGGCTCTATTGCGGAAGTTCTCGGTATCGCCGGTCATCCCGACGGTGGCGGTCTCACGTCTCGTCAACGGGATGGGTTGGTCGCCTATCTTCGATCTCTTTAGCCGCAACGGCGCTTGACCTGCCGTTGCCAGTAAAGAGAATAAAGTAAAATGTTGAAATTTTTACCTCTGTTTTTAGTTCTGAACGGCTTCTTCTTGTTCGTAGTTTCTTTGTCGGCTCAACAACAGTACCGGACTTGGACTAGCAAGACAGGTGTCAAAATACAGGCAATAATGATTGGCGTCGACGGCGACAAGGTGATCATTCAGCAAACCGATAAGAAGAGTTTTATCTTTCCCTTATCCCTCCTGTCTCCATTCGATCAAGCGTATGTCAGGATCATGAGACCCCGCTTTTCTCAGCCCAAATCACCTTCCCTTTTACCTGATTCCCCCAAAGGCTCGGTTTCCGTTATGCCACTTCCTTTTTGGGGTCCCGAGTCAAGAGACGAATGGTGGCAAACGCACAAGGATTCAAATGCTTGGCTCCAGCAGGTGCCCGCCATTCTTGAAAGCCTTCGAGCAATCTGGTTGGATCGTCCCCAACGGTCAGCTAGAGAGGGTCGTGATTTCTTCAACTGGTTCGGTCATTGGCGCTGGATCGACTTGTTCACTCGAAGTCGGTTGAAGGAGGCTGGTGAAGCCTATCTGCCCGCCTTTGTGGCAATCGGTAAAAACGAGACGGTCCGTGATGTCTTTCTGAGGGCATTGAATCCAAAGGACGATCAACTTCGGGCTCTAGAACTATTCGTTCACCTATATGTAAAATATCCTGATTTAGTTTCCGCTTATCCTCAACTTGCCGTTGCCTTCTCGATCGTCTTTGATCAGCCATTTCCTAGTCATTGGCCCCATTCGCAAGTGCCGAAGAGTGATCTTCCAAGGGAACCAATGAATTTGGCCTCAAGATTCGCCGATATCGTGACTGCTTCCAGGGCTCGTTCCTTGGAGTTTGATCTTGCCCGGCTTTCCGTGGCTGAACTCAAGTTTGTGGTCGATCATTTGTTGCCCAAGAGCGAAATGGAATGGGCACGTCAAAACGTCTCTTTACGCAGGTCCACTTTCGCCAAGGCCTTCAAGTCGATTCAGTATGATAAGCCTCGCCTTTCTGCGGGCGTGTTCAGTTGGCCCAACGGTCCCTACACGCTTGCTTCCATTAGTGAACGGGGAGGCATTTGCGTAGACCAGGCCTATTTCAGTTCCATGAGCGGCAAGGCCAAGGGCATACCCACGCTCACTTTCGTGGGGCAGGGAAGCGGAGGAGGGCATGCATGGTTTGGCTTCCTTAAAGCCCCGGGACGCTGGGAGACCGATTGTGGTCGCTATGAAAACCAGAACTACCCTGTCGGTAACGCCATTGATCCACAGACATGGGAAAAAATCACCGACGATGAGTTAGACGCTCTTGCCCGGGGCGAAAAGAACCTCACTGGATTTAGGGCTAAAGCCGTTGACTACTTCGAGTGGGCGAGGGCTAACCCGAATGAAACCTTTCATCGGGAATCTCTCCAACGAGCCCGAAAGCTTCATCCCGGCTACGTCGATGTCTGGAGAAGTGAGGCTAAGTGGGTTGAGAAAAATGAAAAGGATCCCCGTGAACATCGTAATTTCTGGAACGAATGGGTGAATGCTTTTCCGCAATCTGTTGACCTCAAGATCGAAGGGCAGAAGAAATTGGCTGATGCTTACGAAGCTATGGGCAACCCTCGTGAAGCCGAAAAAATCCGCAACCTTATTATCCGTCAGAACCGTAGCAAGCGTTTCGACTTAGGTATTCTCGCGGGAGCCGAGCAACTTCTTGATCACCTCGAAAACGAAGACTGGAAAGGAGCACAGAAGCAATACGAACGCCTTGTGCGCGACTTCGAAAAAACCGCTGGGGGCGAACTCTTTTACAAGCTTATTCGCCCTTATGTCGAGACCCTAGCCGAAGCCGGTCAGGCGACACAAGCTCGTAACGCCATCGACTTCCTCAAGAAGCGTGACGTCCTCGATCTCGGCCCCGACAGTATCATCGGCCGAGAAATGAAAAAGCTGGAAGCCAAGCTCGGCGGGTAGCTGTTGCTAGGTA
>CAWVZQ010000623.1:0-2165 GCA_963934405.1 uncultured Opitutales bacterium
AGTTGCTCAGCAGGTTTCGGTGGGACAACGCCACACCTTTCGGCATCCCCGAGCTACCACTGGTAAAGAGCAGGCCTGCCTCGGAATCACCACCATTACGAGGAATATTGAGAAGGGAACCCGCCAGACCGCAAGGCAAAGCGAGAACTAAGGCCCTGCACATAAGACGAAGTTTGGAACCGCGAATCTCCTCCAAGGCGGTTCCGACGTCGAGATAGCCGGGAATCCATGGAAAATCCTTCAGCTTCGCCCGAATTTTCTCGGCGCTAAGCAGCAAATCGATGCCCGCACGATCGATGGAACTTTCCACCGCCGCCCTGCCCAGAGAGAAATTCAGGTTCACGGGCACCTTGTCCGCAAAGACCACGGCTAGATTCGCCACCACGCCGCCCACCCCGGGAGGCAACACGATTCCCACTCGCTTGGCGGACGTCGCCTTTTTCAGCCTATCCGCCAGCAAGGTGGCCAAGACCAACAATCCTTGCGCATCCACCTCGGTGGGCTTCGCCACCGCGTAGTCAACTACCGCCAAGCGCTTTCGGTCCGAATGCAAGGATCGGAAAACCTCGAGAGCCAGATGACTACCCAAAGTCTTTTCATGCTTGCTGCAAAAAGATGCTTCATCCGCATCCACTACTTGACCGTTTTCACTCACGGATGAGAACTAATTCCGAAGATGCCAAACGTTGCGAGAAAAAAAACTGCTCTGGCGTCACCAGCCCATTGCTTGTGACTCCCTCAGTGCGGTTGTCCTTAAGTAATCCATTGGGCGTGACAATCCATGCTCGCTCTTATCATTGCGAGCCCGTCAGGGCGTGGCAATCCAATCTTGTCGGATTACACTTCGTCCAGACCAACCCGAGGGATTGCTTCGCCAAGATTCCATCCCTTCTGCAATATATAAATAGAGATCGTAGGTCTGTGCGCTTTAGACCGCGGCTTAGGTTTCGTCAGGAAATACATCTATTGGCTAGGAGTGGCGTGTGCGGACGAAACAGGACTAAAACTTTGCGAATCGTTGCCACTGCCGCCCGACCAAGTATGCGTTGTACCGCCAGTCCTTTCTCCCCATCCGTCATGAGAGGAATAACGCCCGACAGACCAATCGAAGTAGAGACCGCTCAGAGCGCCTGCTCCGCTCGCGGTATAGCTGCTTATAAAAACGCCTGTGCTGCTGTACGCTTCGTAAGAGCGATTGGAAGAGGAATTCTCCTTAGTGAAGTAGTAATACATCCCGTCCCACGCAAAAGTTCCACCGTAGAGGGAGGAAGTACCGCCGAAGGTAGGTGCTTGGGAAAGGGAAATCGTCTTGACGTAGGCCAAGACACTGCTGCCGTTGGCAACCGAGTAATGCCGGATGCCGCTGCCATCGTAGAAGAGAAACTCGCTGGCCGATGAAGATGATAGTTTTGCAGTACCCGTAAAGTTGTCGCTGAAAGAAACCTGACTGCGGTTGTTTAGTAGGCCAGTAGAGGAATCAATGTCTGCAATATAGATGGAATTGTGGGGAATAGCTCCATAACCACCTGCGTTGTTGTACACCACAACGTTCTGAGCCGGCATATGAACCATGCGAGCAAAACTTCCACCGGGAGTTTTATCCGGACTCGAAGAATATCCGCTAGTCCCAGCAGTGAACGACCAGTAACCAGGAGAACTGAAATGACCCGACAATATCTTTCCAGATGCCTTATGCCATATGACGTTGCTTAAATTATTAGAGAAGAAATAAGTCTGGTCTATGGTGTTAAAGACCGTCGCTGGGTTGGGCGTCCCGGTCAATAAAGCATAATTTAATGGTATGACCTGAACATGAACAACGCGAGTGACAGCAGTAGCCAAATTGCCCTCAGCATCAGAAACACTGTAAGTTAGGACGTTGGCGCCCGTGGCGTTGACGTCCACCGTACCGGAAACTGCCACTTGGGATGAAAGGTTGCCGTCGCGCGTATCGGTCGCGGTGACTCCGGGATCGTTCCAAGCGGTGTTGATTCCATGCGAAACGTTTGAGTCCCCGACCAAAGTGATGACGGGGTCGGTGGTGTCGACCACGGTGACCGTTCGAATCTTCTCGGCGGCGGCATTGCCGCCCGCGTCGGAAACGTTGAAAGTGACGTTGTTATCGCCTATGGCGGTATTGTTGAAGTCGTGACCCGCGACGACTA
>CAWVZQ010000624.1:0-2160 GCA_963934405.1 uncultured Opitutales bacterium
CAAGTCCACGTATATGCGGCGAACGAACAGGTAGTCGTTCAGGGTTTCGTTATAGAGGATTTTCTTTTCCGCGAGTTTTTGTTCGATCGATAGGTTTATGCGCTTGACCGCCTCCCGCATGATTGCCGTTTTTTGCGGAGATGGATTGAAGGGTGGGGGAACTGCTTGAACTTGCGGCATAAATGCAAACGATGCCGCCACAAGTGGCATAAGACAGTACAAGCAAGGAAGAACTTTCATTTCGATGAACATATGCAAAATATATCAACTACACTGCATATGCAAATACAAGTGAGCTTTTTAAGCAAGAGCGACCCGGATTCCTGATGGAAACCGAGCCGCTTAAAAACATAAATGGAAAGCTCGCCGTTACACTTTTTCAGGAACCACGAATGGCACGCGATATTTACGAGTCAACATGTCGTTGGCTTCATCGTCGCCAATGATGGATTCGTTTTTACTATCGAACTTGAGCTCGCGGCCGACGACATAATCGATTTCTTCCAGCTTGAGACTGTTCTCCTTGAGATGATCCTGCATTCTTTCGAAGTACTCGAAAGCCTTCTTGTTGTCTCCGAAAACCTTGTTCTTTTTGCTGAAACTTTGTTTTTCACCCAGTTGGTAGGAGACATTTGCTAGGTGGCAAAGTCCGCTTGAAACATGCCCCTCGAGAACATGGGCGTTCATGTCGGTGGTCTTGCGACTGCGGACGGCCTTGATGAAGTTGGCGAAGTTGTCGCCATCGCCTCGGTCGGCAACTGGGCTTTTCACGCCCTTGAGCTTTAGCACCTTCTTTTTTCCCACCTTGGCGTTCTTGTCAAAGTACTGGTGGTTGGATACGCCCATATTGCTCTTCCCGCTGAGACCGCGCACGTCGAATACGAGCTGGCTCTCTCCATAGTCGAAAATAGCTAACTGCGTATTGGCCGTTTGCCCCTGATCCTCGTAGCCAAAACGTCCGCCTACGCAAATGACGCTTTTGGGCCACATGGCGCCGGGAATCATCCAGCGGGCGACGTCGATTTGGTGTACTCCTTGGTTGCCGATGTCGCCGTTGCCGTATTTCCAGAACCAGTGCCAATTATAGTGAACTAAATTTTCGTGATAGTCCTCCTTTTGGGCTGGTCCCGTCCATACGTCGAAATTCAATTCCTTGGGTGGAGTCTTGGTATCCTTGTTGCCGATGCTGCCTCTACGTTTGTGGCAGGTGCCCAGGGAAACTTCCAGTTTTCCATGTTTCCCTTCGGCGATTTCCTTGGCCTTGTTCGCCCAACTCTGGGAGGAGCGACTTTGGGTTCCGTGCTGGACGATGCGACCGTACTTTTCGGCGGCCTCCACCAATTTGCGACCTTCGTAAATATTGTGACTTAGGGGCTTTTCGACGTATACGTCCTTGCCCGCCTGACAGGCCCAGATCGACAACAGGCTGTGCCAGTGGTTGGGAGTGGCCACCGTAATGACGTCGATCTCCTTGTTCTCAAGTGCCTTGCGGACGTCTTGGATGCAATCCGGATTGTTCTTGTAACGGCTGTTGACGAACTTTTTGCGACCTTCGAAAAGGCGGGAGTCGGGATCCACGAGGTGAGAAATCTGAACGTTTTTCACACGACCGAGAGATCCCATGTGGGCGGCTCCGCGGCTCTTGATGCCACACACCGCGACGTTTATGCGTTCGTTCGCGCCGATGACCTTGCCCGAAGACTTGGTCCCGCTAATGGTGAAGGCCCCGAACGCCGTCGAGGCGAGGGCGGATTGCTTGATGAAGTTTCTACGGCTTTGGCTCATGTCTTTCCTTTGATTTATGAGGTTTAGTTCCTCTTGGGATTTAAAACTTTTTGATTCTAAGGTTTCTGTAGTGGCACTCGGCGGGTGGACCTCCATGAACTTGGAGTCCGAGACGTCCTTTGAGGGGAATGTCTTTTTCCTTCTCGGTAAAGTCAACCGTTTGGTAGCCGTTTAGCCAAATTTGAATGCGAGGGCCTTCCGCCCGAACCACGAGCTTGTTCCACTCGCCTTTGGGCTGGACGTGCTTCTTCAGTTCTTCCTGTGGTGCTTCGGCGAGCATCTTGCGACGGCGGGACTCGTCGTAGAGGAACCCCCAGATGGTTCCCTTGCTCCAGCCGCCGATGTCGCACTGGTAGCCGATCATCTCATGGGTTT
>CAWVZQ010000625.1:0-2152 GCA_963934405.1 uncultured Opitutales bacterium
GGTGGCGTGATTATAGAAGCGGGGCTGTCCGTCCTTTAGCTTTAGGAAATAGAGCCACTGGTGGCTGCCGGCTTGGTACAGATAGCGATAGCTTCCCGGGTTGGTCCAGAGCCAACCCTTCCCTTTGCTCCAGACCCAGAGTCCGTCAACGCCGTCCGGTTGGACGTAGAGCCAACCGAGGTCGGCATGAAATATCCAGCCGTTCTCGTACGGACGAAACGCTCCGAACCACGATGAAACTCGCCAACCTGCAGTCGCTTCCTCCGCGCTTGCCCACCATACGGCCGGCAAAACGGGCTCGGGAACCACGAAACGCTTGGGAGAACCGAAGTTCGTTCCCTTGGCGTTGGTCGCATAGGCTCGATAGTAAAAACGCTTTCCGAGATCAGGCATGGCCACGCTCGCGGTGAATAGGTCGCCCGAAAGCGTCCCTTCCACGACAATCGCCACGGGAGAGTTGAGTCCAGCGAACAAGGAGTTCGATAGGATGAAGCCAACCTCGGTCACGGTTTTCCCACCGTCGGTCAGTATCATTCCGTTCAACTTCAATCTGCCTTCCGCATCCGTCTCGGCCCGCAAGGTGCGAGCGATCGGAGGATAAGTCGGCGCCGCTGGCGGAGCGATCGTTTCGTTCTGGTCCGGAACGGTTCCGTTCCCATCGGCGTGAGGTTCATGCGGTTCCACAATTGTTTCGTTCTGATCGGGAGGCGTCGTGTCCGGATTCGGAACAGTCGCATTTGAATCCGGCAAAGTTGCGTTGTCGTCTACAAAAGTACCGTTGGTATCAACGAGCGTTCCGTTTGCATCCACTACGATTGCGTTGTCGTCTACATGAGTGCCGTTCTGGTCAGGAAAAGTTGCATTCGTATCGACGAAAGTTCCGTTTTGATGGGGGATCGTTCCGTTGTTGTCAGGCGAAGTTGGGTTCGCGTCGACGAAGGTACCGTTTCCGTCGGAAACCGTTGCATTTGTATCAACATAAGTGCCATTGGAATCCGGAACTGTAGTATTGTTATCGGGATAAGTTGCGTTCGTATCCACGAAAGTTCCGTTATCCTCTACTACGCTTGTGTTGTTATCGGTAGGATCATCCAAAACCGTGATGACAAACGTTTGCTCGATGCTTGCGTTGTGCTCGTCGGTGGCCCGGATGCGGATGCCGAGCGTGATGTTAGCCTCATGGTCGAGGACGGTGGTGGACCGTAGCGTGCCATTGGTATCGATGGCGAAGAGATGGTTGTGTTGGGAACCGTTGCCTTCGACGAACTCGAAGTAGTATTCACCAGTGCCGTTTTGGTCATCCGGATCGACAGCCTGCAGTTGGCCAACCACGGTGCCCGGAGCCTTGTTCCGGGCCACCGTGACGCCGGAAAGATGGAGATGGGAGGGCGGCTTGTTGTTGAGGCTCGCGAGGTTGAATAGATAGACCGTGCCGGTTGCATCTTCTTCCGGATCAACTTCTTCTTCGTCCACACCGGTTTCTTCTTCATCGCCTTCGGGATCAAATAGCATCATCCCGACCGCCAGCAGTTCTCCGGTTAGCGATATTGCCCCGTCATCAAAGGGGGCTTCTTCGGCGACGTCTTGGATGTTCGCCTTTTTCAAACCCGTCACGGAACCGTTGGCATCCACACGATACATATAGATTCCATTATTCGACCCGATCGCCAATAAGTCGCCGGACTGTGAGACCTGATAACCGAAGTAGGTGAACGAAACGGCATCTGGTGCCGTCAACTTGGTCAGGTAAGTAGCGTGGGTTGCGCTGCCGTTGGTCTCCACCCTGTAAACGTAAGCCGCTCCTGCGTCTCCATTCTCCTCCGATTCGACTCCCCACGCCCCAACGACCACAATGTTCCCCGAAACGCTTACCGAAAAACCGACCCCGTCATTCTCGGAGTCATCCGGGAGCGTCAACTTGGCCAGATAGGTGGCGCTGCCGTTAGACTCCGTACGGTAAAGGTAGGCTGCGCCGGTATGGTTGTGATCAATCCCGTTGGCTCTGGGGGCCCCAATTACCAAAAGATCGCCAGCCTGCGAGATCGAGCCGCCGAACCAGTCATCCTCGGCGCCGTCAGGGGCCGCCAACTTGGCCAAGTAGGTGGCGCTGCCGTTAGACTCCGTACGGTAAAGATAAGCTGCTCCGGTATGG
>CAWVZQ010000626.1:0-2150 GCA_963934405.1 uncultured Opitutales bacterium
ATCATCACCCCTTCCTTTGCCTCTACGGCTTGGTGGAGACCGTTGCTCCATCGTCTGCCGGGCATGAGGCGTCCGGTGTTCTCGTCGACGATCATCACCTTTCCGCCTTGGACCACGTATTCCTTGTTCTTCTCGTAGAGACCGTAGGCTTTCAGGAGTTGAGAGAGAGTGTGAATGCGTTCACTCTTGAACTGAAAATCATCCTCAATCTCTTCTTTTCGCCGTCGTTTTTCGTCGTCGTCGGCATCGGAATCGCGGTCGATTTCTACATAAAGGGTAGCCAAATCCGGTATTACGAATCCGTTGGGGTCCGTCGGGTTGATTAGGTTGCGTCCTTTTTCCGTGAGGTCGGACTGCTGGTTTTTTTCGTCGATTATATAGAAAAGCTCTTCTTTCAGGCTGTGCGCCCGTTCCTTGTTGTAATCCGAGTTCATCTCAAGGTCGAATTTCTCGAACTTCTTGCGAATGTGAGCGACCTCCATCATGCGAAGCAAATGCTTGTTGGAAGGCATTCCTTTTTTCACTTTGTAGAGCCTGGCTATATGCTCGTCGGCGTCTTCTTCGGAAATGTTTTCATCTTCCAAGGCTCGCTTGGCTTCCGATACCAGATTGTTGCACTCACGGATTTGGGTGTCGAATAGTTTGACCACCAACGGCTTCATCTCCATGAAGGGCAGAGGTCGATCTTCACGCATGGGTCCGGAAATGATCAAGGGTGTTCGCGCCTCATCCACGAGAATGGAATCGGCCTCATCAATGATGCAGAAGTAATAATCGGTCTGTACTTGATCCTCCTTGCAAGTGGCCATTCCGTTATCTCTAAGGTAGTCGAAACCGAATTCGGAGGCAGTACCATAAGTGATATGACGAGAATACATCTCGTGACGCATGGAAGGATCCATGCCGTTCTGGATGCAACCCACTTTCAGGCCCAACCACTCGAACAGGGCTCCCATCCATTGAGAATCTCTACGAGCTAGATAATCATTAACCGTAACGAGTTGGCAGTTCTTACCCGACAGAGCATTCAGGTAGAGTGGGCAGGTGGACACGAGCGTCTTTCCTTCCCCCGTTGCCATTTCCGCGATATGGCGATCGTGAAGAGCCATTCCGCCAATCAACTGAACATCGTAGTGGACCATTTCCCAGTCCAACGGTTGCTCGCAGACCATGGTGGAACTTCCGCACATGCGACGAGCGCAATTCTTGACTACGGCAAACGCCTCGGGAAGAAGTTGCTCCAGAGTTTCTCCCTTTTGAAAACGCTCCATGAACTCCGGGGTTTTGGCGCGAAGTTCGTCATCGGAAAGATTTTGGTACTCTACTTCCAGGGAGTTGATTTCCTTAACTATCGGAACGCACCGCTTGATATACTTGCGGTAACCACGTCCCTTGAGGCTACTTAAGATTGTTTTGAAAGGTGCGAGTGGATTCATATATTATGTTTCGGTCCGACAGCGGTTGCCGTAGCAACCTTTACGTCAAAGAGACAAGGTTTTCTTGAAGTAGGCGATGGTCTTGTCGAGACCTTCGTCCAGTTCGATTTGTGGGGTCCAGTCCGTAAGCGATTTCACCAAGGATATGTCGGGTCGGCGTTGGGTGGGGTCGTCTTCGGGAAGAGGTTCTTCTATAAGTCGCGAGGCGGAAGCAGTCTTCTCCAGCACTTTTTCTGCCAGTTGCCTAATGGTGAATTCCGATGGGTTGCCCAAATTGATTGGCCCCACCGACTTCTCTTGTTCCATTATCCTTATCATGCCCTCCACCAAGTCGTCGACGTAGCAAAAGGAGCGGGTCTGGGAGCCATCGCCGTAAAGGGTGATGTCTTCTCCCTTGAGGGCTTGCACGATGAAGTTCGAAACAACTCGCCCGTCGTCAGGGCACATCCGGGGGCCATAGGTGTTGAAAATCCGAATGACGCGAATATCCACACCGTTTTCTCGATGGTAGTCGAAAAAAAGAGTTTCCGCACATCGCTTCCCCTCGTCGTAGCAGGCTCTGGGGCCAATCGGGTTTACGTTCCCTCGGTAGGATTCCGGTTGAGGGTGTACGTCCGGGTCTCCGTATACTTCCGAGGTGGAAGCTTGCAGGATACGAGCCTGCACTCGTTTGGCCAGACCCAAGCAATTGATGGCTCCCATGACCGAAGTCTT
>CAWVZQ010000627.1:0-2148 GCA_963934405.1 uncultured Opitutales bacterium
AGTCCAACCACCCTTTAGGGTTTGGACTTGGACTGGACCCCGGGCAAACCATCTTTCAGGCCAGTTGGTACTTCATTGATTTGCCTTCCTCCCGATGCTTTATACTTCTGGAGAATTTCAATTTACTCGACCAGATATTGTAGAAAGTGGTGCGTCCGATTTTTGCCTTCTGTGCTAATTTTTGGATTTCAACGACGGTGTACCATACATCCCTTTCGAGTATACTGAGGATGTCTTCCTTAGTTTTTTTTGGTTGTCCACCGGGTCGTTTTTCCAGTTCTCTTGGATTCGCATCCGGAACAACTTCGGTTAGGGGATGTTCATGGCGAATGACGAAATCTTTCAATGGTGGAGTGTTCCGTGAAACGGTCTGCACTACGAAGTGGTCTTCTTCTTTGTGCTTTGTGAAATATATTCCGGCATCGTAATGCCTAGCCAAGACTCCCGAACCGGCTCCGCGATCTTGCACTGATTTCCCTGAGGCGTTTCCTTTTGCATAGTGATGTACATAGAGTAATGCCGAACCCGTAACCTTGACGATGGCATCAAGTTTCTTCAGCAATTCTCCCATCTCTCCGACATCGTTTTCATTCAGACCGGTCGCCAATTGATAGAGCGGGTCCACCACGATTAAGTCAGGGGCTTCCGACTTCAACCGATACGGACTTATGTCGTCTAGCGATACGTTCGATCCACGTAAGTTCCAGAAAATCATGTCCAGTTCTTCAGGTGTTTTCTTCATCGCCTTGCATATGATCTGAAAACGATCACGAAAGAATTTTTCTCCAATCTCGAGATTTATATACAACACTCGACAAGGAGTAGTTCTCAACCCCCAGAATGGCGTCCCCGAAGCAAGACTGACTGACAACTGCAATGCGGAGAAGGACTTGAAGCTTTTGGCGGGTGCCTGTAACGAATAGACACCTTCTCTGTATATGAGATTCTCCAGCAAAGGATACGGCTCGGGCATATCCTCGCCAATCCACTCAACGGCCTTCTTTATGGGCGGCAAGGAGTCGTTTGTCGTACGCCGTTTGAGCAGCGCCTCAAGTATTAGCCAAAAATCTTCCGTGTCGCGGTTCAGGAGTGCTTCCTCCGCTCGCCTGGTGTCTCTGATTAGCTCGCGTCCTTCCCAGGCTTCCACCAGTTTGCAACGGTAATTTTCAATTTGATTCGGTGTGTCCACCAGTTGGGCAATTTTAGGAACTTGATCGGCTAAATATTGGTCCGATTCATTCCCTTCCTGCAACTTGCTGGAGATTAGTATTTCATCGAGTTCTCCATACTTCAAGAATACCTCACGGCTGACTTCAAAGAACCTACGTAGGTTTTGTGTGGTGAAAACTTCCAGAGGAGTATCAAGCGCATCTCGGACACGTTCCTGATCTTGACACATCCACAACGCGGCAAGGAAACCCTTCGCTACTATTTCCAGATTCTGATCGGAAGGAAACTGTAGGATTTTATCCTTACCAGTAATTGCAGTGGTTTCCTCCATTTTCGTTTGAATTAGTAGGCGTTGGATCTGAATCAATTACGCAGTTCTCTGCTTGAGGAATTTCTCTATTGTTGAGGCGGGGAAGCGAAGCCCCCGTTTGCCCTTGCAGACCAGTACGACGGGCCACAATCCGTCGGCTCCGTTCGTGATTCTCCCCCTGTCTCGTAATCGCGCCACGTTCCTCCGGGAACACTTGAGCAGCGAGGCCACTTCCGCCATGGTGTAGAGCTCCTCAAATTTTTTGGCAGCTTCCTTCATCCGGTCTTGCGAAAGGCTCCTTGTATGACCCAAAAGTGGTACCAGTTTTCATAAAACTTCTTTAAATAAAGGGATTTGGATGCCAATACGTTGGATAATTTATCCGGCGCATAACTTGAATCCCCGACAGACAAACCGAAGTGCCGTACGGAAGTGCCTTCTCCTCGAACCTTCGTCCAATCGTCCGCCTTTTGTTTACCCGTTTTCATGGATATACCCATCAGGTCGCGATTCGTTCTTTTTAGTATCTCTATAGCGAGCTCTGACTAAGCGAACTTTGCCTTGAGATTCCCTTGAATTCTGCTGATCGTATTTCGATGCCTTCATTAATTGTTATTGGTGCTTTAGGTAACTGTCCAAAAAAAATGCCTGGTCCTCATAAAGAACCG
>CAWVZQ010000628.1:0-2145 GCA_963934405.1 uncultured Opitutales bacterium
GTCGGGCTACGCCCTCCCTGCGTCCCAGTATTGACTTACTCTACGACATTGAGCAGATAATCAACCCATCAAGACTAACGAAAGCTTTGGCCCAGTTTGGATAACTCGATCAGTGACGACAATGGTATCAACTTTTTTCATGCAACTTTTTATGTTATGCCTTGTATTTGCAGTATTGTTTCAACAAGTGCCATCGCAAGCCGCAGATATTGTTTTGGGCCAAGGTATGATGGCGGGAGAGGTTTCTAAGACAAGCGTAATTCTTCAAACACGCTTAACTCAAGGTAACCAACTTATAAACGGCGACCTTCCCGGAAATCCCGGGAAGGGACGATTCAGAATCTCGACCTCTCCGTCGTTCGGTAAGAGAGATAAGACCACAACTGTAATTGAAACCGTGGAGCTTCATGCGCTCCCTGCAAACGACTGCATTCTCAAAGCCAGGGTTACGGGCCTCGAGCCAAACACACTTTATTATTGGCAGTGCGTGTACGTTCCCAAAGGCGAATCCAGAAACCGTTATAGTTCCGTTTGCCGTTTTAAGACACTGGCAGGCAAGGAAGTCTCTCAGGCGGTTTCATTCGTTGTCGTTACGGGCATGAACTATCATTTCTTTCACCATGGCTACTATGATAATCCAGAACGGATTGGGATCGGTTTTGCTTATTCAGGGACGGACAAGCATCTAGGTTATCCTGCTCTGGCATCCATCCTTAGACTCGAACCGGATTTCTTCATCGGAACTGGCGATAACGTTTACTACGACCATCCGGGAACTATATCAATGCAGTCACGCGGTATCACGCCGCCGCTGGGAGGCTGGTATGGTTCGGCAAAAACCGCCGCCGAGCTTCGGCGAAAATACCATGAGCAATTCGTACAACAGCGTTTCATCGATCTTTTTTCCAAAGTATCCACTTACTGGCAAAAAGATGATCACGACTATCGCTTTGACGATTCAGATCCTTACATGGACGCTGCGCGATATCGAGAGGGAGACGGGCTTCCATCACACGACCTGGGAGTCAGGATGTTTCTGGAACAGTTACCGGTTGCAGATCCGAAAGCAGCAAGACCGATCACATTCCGTACGTATCGAGTTAACAAGTTGCTTCAAATATGGATTGTCGAGGGACGCGACTATCGTAGTCCAAACAACATGCCGGATGGTCCGGACAAGAGTCTTTGGGGAGCAGCTCAAAAGGGGTGGCTTAAAGGTACTCTTCTTGCCAGCGATGCGACATTCAAGATTCTCGTTTCTCCCACGCCGATGGTCGGGCCTCAAGGCAGCGGGGAAGCTCCTTACTGGAAAATGGACAACCATCTGAACTCAAAAGGTTTTAAGCATGAGGGAGACGAGTTTTTTGATTGGCTGGTCGATCACCAGTTCAAGAGTGGCAATTTCTTTATTGTGGCTGGTGACAGTCATTGGCAATACCATGCAGCGCATCCATCGGGCTTTGAGGAGTTTACGTGTGGCGCCCTCGTAACAGCTAATGCCCAGGTCGGCGTGTTTCCCGGTAATTCTGAGACTACCGATCCCGAAGGCATGGTTAAACATCTTTTCCATCCCAAACAGGCCTCAGGGGGATTTCTGCAGATAACCGTCGAGAACTCGCGGGAAGAAAATCCGAACTCAATTAAGTTCGTCTTCAGAAATGCGATGGGCAAAGAACTGTATTCTGTGAAGAAAGAAGCTCGATAATCATTTCCCGGTTCCCCGATGGGACGACTGTCATTAGGATGAGTTCTATTTTCAAGGCGTTTTAACTGTTGCCGTAAAAAGTCTTCAGCCTTAAAAACTAAGGGTTGACGGCTGAACCGAAAGCATACGAGGCGGTCAGCCAAAAGGGTAATCGGAGCGGCCTCTAAGCTTTACTCAGAGGCCGATTGTAGCTATTTCGGGTTGGTACTAATTCCGCGCAATGAAGTCTGGTGGATTCCATTTTCAGAGGTCAGGGGCAAGCCTTCGGTCTGCACAAACATCGAACGGGACGCCCTTGCTGGGTATCGTTCTGCCACCGACGGACTCAAAAAAATGCCAGCAGAAGTGGCAGCAACAATTTGACTGTTTAAAAAACCCCGTAAACTTTGACTAAAGTAAACATCGAATTCATGTTTTTGGACTGATTTTTTAGTCGTGTT
>CAWVZQ010000629.1:0-2145 GCA_963934405.1 uncultured Opitutales bacterium
AACTGTCGCCATGGCGCTCGGCATCGATCCCCATACCTTGGAGCATGGTCAGCCAGACGTTACAAAGAGGAGTATCCTTGGGAAGGACCAGATGTTCACCCAATTTGAGGTTGGCCCCTCCTCCCGCAAGAATGGTCGGGCAGTTGTCGAGGTAATGAATATTGCTGATATTCGAACCAAAAGCCAATGAAGTATGGTCTAAAAGACTGCTTCCATCCGCCTCTTTCGTGGCCTTCAATTTGTCCATGAATCCGGCGAGCAGAGAACTGTGCATCTTGTCGCGTGCTTTGGATGCTTCCATGCGCTCACCCGGTGAATAATGGCTAACATTGTGAGAACTATGCTTCACGTCCATACTCTTGAGTAGGGACTGACCGGGCATACGGTACGTGAGTGCACGGGTGCTGTCCGTTTGTAATGCGGCAACGATCAGGTTGTGCATCATCTCAATTTCATCTTTGCCCTTAAGATCAGCAGGAGGTTCTTCCAAAGGAGCCTTGGGCTTGGGCTTATCCAACCAATCTTCGTCTTTGCCTAATCGGGTCTCGATATCACGAATACCTTGAAAGTACTCATCCAACTTGTCGTTGTCATTTTTAGACAGTCCATTTTGCACTCGTTTGGCCTCGGTCAGTACCGCATCCAAAACACTTCTCTTCTCTGCTATCGCAGCCTGTCTTTGTTCGAGTGGCAAATCTTCGGCGGAAAATAACTTATGAAAGGTCTTCAGCGGGTCATTATATCCGGAAATTGGCTTACCCCGCTTATCCCATGCCAAGGATAGCCCGGGACCATGTCCCGAAGCATTACCGTCAGAACTGTCCAACTGAACCGAGGAAAAACGGGTTTCCTGCCCAAGTCGTTGCGCGACCACCTGATCGGCGGATATGCTGTTGGCCATGTTTTGACCGGGTACCGAGTAGCGGTTTGCGCCGGTCAGCCAAAATGTACTCCCCCAATGAGCCTCGTTAGAGTAGTTGTTGGCGCATCCCTGTACGATGGTAAAATCTTTCTTATGTCTGGCCAAGGGACTCAATCCTTCGGACAACTGGTAGTTCGCACCCGTAATCTCTTTATTGGGATACCACGTCTGCTTGGTTACCCCAAAGCCAATCCCCATGAAGACCGCTCGTTTGGGAATGGCAACGGAAGCCTTAGTGGCGGCGGACGCGAAACTGCGAAACCCGATTGATTCAAGCGCGGGCAGGGCAATGAGAGCACCCGTTCCGCGTAAAAATGTTCGTCGATTGAAATTCATATGCATACGATGGTTACTATAGATAATAGAATACAAAGATCAAATGTCTTAAGCACCGAATTTCTTACTAAAAGTTTCAAAATAACGAGATGAAAGTCACGTGACATGCAGTTTCTCAGATCGTTCCAATCATGCTTCCGTTTTTCAAAATGGGAAAAACAACAACAGGGCGATTGATTTTCCTTCGTCGTTCGAATAACAGTTTCGGATGAAAAAATTATTTCCTATTGTTCTTCTCGCCCTTTTCTCTTTCGCCACCGTGGCAACGGCTGGTGATAACGCCCTCTCCAAATCCGAAAAAGCGGTTGGGTGGAAACTGTTGTTCAACGGGAAGGACCTGACCGACTGGAAAGTCGACAAATGGAACCCCGACAGTATTTCCGTGAAGGACGGTTCGATCAAATGCCACGGCAAGCCCTCGATGGTTTATTACACAGGCAAGGGCAAGGAGATGAAGAATTTTCACTTCAAGGCCGACGTGATGACCAAGCCGGGATCAAACGGGGGAATCTTTTTCCACACCAAATACCAGGACAAGGGATGGCCGATTGGACACGAGGCGCAAATTAACCAGACCCAAAGGGATCCGGTGAAGACGGGCAGCGTGTACATCGTAAAGAAGAATTTAAAGGCCCCGGCCAAGGACAACGAATGGTTCCACTATGAAATCATCGTGAAGGGCAACCGTGTCGAAACCAAGGTGGACGGCAAGACCGTGGTGGTCTACGAGGAAGGCAAGGACGTCAAAGGCAAGAGAAAGCTCTCTCAAGGCACCTTCGGCATCCAGGCCCATGATCCCGGGAGCATTGTTCTGGTAAAGAATATCAAGGCAAAGTCTCTCTAGGAAGACTACGGCTATCAATCCGGGATCGCCTCATTAGGGGCAA
>CAWVZQ010000630.1:0-2140 GCA_963934405.1 uncultured Opitutales bacterium
TTCGACTTCATGGTCATTTCGCTTTTCTCGTACACCACGAGCTGACCGCCGTTTTCCAGACGAAGGATCACCATTTGCCCGAGACCAGTGACAATGGTGTCGCCGTCCTTAATGGAGATGCCTTTTGTCACCGGCAGGACTTGGTCACCCGATTTGTATTCGGCTTTCCCGATCACGACTTCGACAACGGATCCTTTTTCCGCCTGTCCAAGAAGGCTGGCAAAGGAGCAGAGCAAAAGGGCAAATATCGAAAAGTGTTTTCGCATGGTTTCCTCCTAGAACTTGAATTCAGTCTGAACGTATGCCCATTGGGTGGTGTCGTTTTCGCCCCATCCCCAATGGGAGTCTCTCCAATCCGTGATGAGCTTGCCCGGGAAAAAGAGGGAATAACCGGCGGTGAAACTACGATTGGGATTTTTACCGAATTTTAAGTGCAAGTCCAGTTCGGAGCCGACGTCCTTGCTGGCATCCGTCGCACCCGGCCAATTGTTCGACCCCCACCACCATGCGGGAGAAAGATCGGCAACGTACCATGCGGAATCCTGAGAATGCAGGTAGAACTGATGAAACTCGATCAGGGCCTCCACTTTCGGGTGGACGTCGGCGAACATATACAGGGTGATCATCTCCGCATTCATCATGCTCATCCAGTCCATCGCTCCCGAGCGAACGTGCCTGTTGGCGAAAGGGGGAATGAAGGTTTCGTTTCGGCTGGGCGTGTCGCTGTCGTCGCCGGATGACAGGGAGTACTCGATGCCGATGTTTCTCACCACATAGTGAGCCACGAAATAGTCCAAGTTGGCGACGAGGTTGTAGGCTTGCAGATCCTTGTTCTCGGCTGCCTTCATCTTTCCCGCCTGGTAGTTGACCATCCAATGGTAGAAGAGAGGTCTGGAAAGCTTCCCTTCCATGCGCGTGCCGAAGTTGTAGACCTCCAGTTCGGGGTTCCCGCTGAGGGGCAAGCTGTCCTGTTCATCTCCTATGCCGAAGTACCAAAGGTAGAACTCGTTGATGGTTCGGGTGGGGGAAGTCCTTTCCAGATTTATGCCCGCAAGTCGGTTGTGACGATCCTTTGCCAATTGGCCGTAGAGGACGTCCAAGTCCCATGTTGATCCATCCCGATAAAACTTCAGGGCGTCGAAACTGTTACCTTCCATGTCCCAGTCGTCGCCGTCGATCAAGATACCTCGATTGTAGCTCAGTTCTTGTCTGCCCACGCGAAGGTTCAGGGTGTCCGAACCCGGAAGTGAAAAATCCAGGTAGGCTTGATGGAGGCGATGGACGTCTTCCTCTGGGGGGCGCTTGAACTCGGCTTCGTCTAGTATGAGGCGGCCAAGGCGAAGTTCCAGAAGGTGGCGTTCCTTGGTCAAGGAGATGTCGGCCCGGAACTCGTGCTCTAGTTCGGATGAATCGGTGCCTTCCCTGTTCCTTTCGTAAAGCCCGTAATCCTCGAAAAGGGTGGCCCGGTAGCGCAAGTCGGCAGAGAGATCGATCTGAGCTTTAAGTGTCGAACCTGTTGTCGATGCAAGGGTTCCCAAAGCAAGCAATGCCAGTCTGTGGCGACCAAGTCCTTTAATGCATTTCAAGAAAGCTAGCATGTTGCCTGAAAGGAGTAAGTGTCCGAGGTAGTGCCGGCAACCCTTGAACACAGGCCAGTGATTATGAATTCCGAAAGGAGTGTGCGCGAAGAAGAATACTCGACTGTTTCCGGAAGTGCCGGTCGCCGTGTGGGCAATCGATTATTGCGGGGTCAGAACTGTCTTTTGCTTGTCGACGAGTTCCCCGATGCCTTTTTCGGCAAGCGTGAGAAGTTCGTCGAGCTGGGCGCGGGTATAAGTGGCTTCCTCGCCGGCGGATTGTACCTCGACGAATTCGCCGGAGCCCGTCATGACGACGTTGGCATCGACGGAGGCGTCGCGATCCTCGGGGTAGTCGAGGTCGAGTACGCAGCGGTTGCGGTATACGCCCACGGATATGGCAGCAAGGTGATCGAGGATGGGGTCTTCCTTGAGCTTCCCATTGTCAAGTAGGCTGTTGACGGCAATGCGAGCGGAAAGCCATGCACCGGTGATGGAGGCTGTGCGAGTACCACCATCGGCTCGGAGAACGTCGCAATCTATCCAGAGGGTTTTCTCGGGCA
>CAWVZQ010000631.1:0-2136 GCA_963934405.1 uncultured Opitutales bacterium
GACGCCGCCTTTTGCGTGGCCCCGGCTCGCAAAGGATTTCTTTTGCGAGAGGAAGAGTGGTCCTACATCCAGTACGGGGAAAAGGCGGAGAAAGGAATCGAGCTCTTCGACGTAAAGAACGATCCCAAGCAGTACGTCAATTTAGCCAAAAAGAAAAAAAATCAGCCCGTGGTGAAGGCGTTTCAGAAGAAGCTGGCGGCCAAGCTGGCGGCGGTGCGTGAGAACGACCTCGGTCGTCGGAAATGAGGTTCATCGGTTGCCCTTGGGTCTGCCTGCTGGTTCATTGCTCGGTCCTCGCGGTACAGGCCAAGCCCAACGTATTGCTTCTGGTCAGCGATGACCAGAATCCCGACACCATATCTGCCCTTGGCAACGAGTTCATCCATACTCCCAATATGGATCGTTTGGTAGGCCGGGGAACATCCTTCTTGCGGGCAACCTGCGGCAACCCGATCTGTACACCGAGCCGAGCCGAAATACTGAGCGGGTGCAGCAGTTTTCGCAACGGGGTGATCGACTTCGGGCGAAAGATCCGGCCAGAACTTGCGACTTGGCCCCGCACGATGGGGGAGGGTGGTTACCATTCATGGTACGTCGGGAAATGGCACAACAACGACAAACCATCCCACCACGGATTCAGCGAGAGCTTGGGCCTCTTCACCGGTGGCGGACGCAAGTGGTACAAGCCGCAGGTCGACTGGAAGGGGCTGGAGGTCACTGGCTATCGAAACTGGCTTTTCCAGACCGAGGATGGTCAAAAATTTCCCGAGCGTGGCGTGGGCCTGACCCCGAATGTCAGTGCGCAGTTCGCCGATGCCGCCATAAGCTTCATCCGTCGCAAGACGGACAAGCCGTTCTTTTTGCAGGTCAACTTCACGGCGCCGCACGACCCGCTCCTGATGCCTTCGGGATACGAGAACAAATACGATCCTACCAAAATTCCCCTGCCCAAGAACTTTTTGCCTCGCCATCCCTTCGACCATGGCAATTTCGAGGGACGCGACGAGAAGATGCTGCCTTGGCCGCGCGACCCCGACATGGTGCGAAAGAACCTCGCCGTCTACTATGCCGTCATCTCTCACATGGACGAGCAAATCGGTCGCATACTGGCCGTTCTCGATCAAACGAAGCAAACCAAGGACACTTTGGTTATCTTCACCAGCGACCACGGTTTGGCCGTTGGAAGCCATGGCTTGATGGGGAAGCAAAACATGTACGAACACACCATTCGGGTGCCCTTGGTCATGGCCGGGCCGGGTATCCCCAAGGGCAAGCGCAACACGGCCCTCTGCTACCTGCGCGACCTCTTTCCCACGACCTGCGACCTCGTCGGTCTGCCCATTCCCGAAAGCGTCGAGGGCCGTAGCTTGAAACCTGTCATACGCGAGGAAAAGAATTCCGTCTACTCGGAGATATACGGCTACTTTCGTGACAAACAACGTATGGTGCGAGACCAGCGCTGGAAACTGATTCACTATCCCGAGATCGACCGCTACCAACTCTTCGACTTGAACAAGGATCCTTTTGAAAAGAACGATCTCATCGGTAAAGATCACCACGCCCAAGTTGTTCGCCACCTACAGTCCCTCCTTGCCCAAAAGATGAAGCAATGGGAAGTTCCCCTCAACTAATCCTGCCATGAATCGTTCGCTCCTGACCCTCTCCATTTTTTTGGCTTCTCTTGCCCATGCGAAAAACAAGCCCAACATCCTCTTCATCTACACCGATGACCATTCCCATCGCACGGTGAGCTGTTACCCCGAGGCATATCCTTGGGTGAAAACGCCGAACATCGATGCCTTGGCCGCCAACGGCGTGCGCTTTGCCTCCGCCTACATTGGCACTTGGTGCATGCCGTCTCGGGCCACCTTGCTGACGGGACATCACCAGCACGGGGTCCAGAGCATGCGCATGGTGGGCAAGTATCCCGGCAGCGAATACGATCCCGAGAAATGTCCTTTTTGGCCCAAGGTCTTTCGGGAGCATGGCTACCAGACGGCACAAGTCGGTAAATGGCATACCGGAACCGATACCGGGGCGGGACGCGACTGGGATTACCAGAAGGTCTGGAACCGTCCCCGCTACCCGGAAAACGCGGGCAACTACTACAAGGACCAGCTCATCGAGACCAATGGC
>CAWVZQ010000632.1:0-2136 GCA_963934405.1 uncultured Opitutales bacterium
TTTCTCTCGATTGAACCTGAAAACTCTCGGGGCATGGACACCCGCCTGGTGAAAACCATGCTAGACAACGGAACAACCCGAGCAGGAGAATTGAAGGGTGAACCTGCAATCGAAGCTCAAGTACGCCTGACGTTAGGAGCCACCTATCGTTCAATCGGAGCTTTTGATGAAGCCAAAATCAACCTCTCCCGAGCTCTTTCACTTTTAAAGAGCTTACCAAATCCCGACGAAAGCACGACCCTTTCCGCAATGAATGAATTGGCGGTAGTGGAAGACGCCCTAGGAAATCACATTCAAGCCGAGCCTCTTTTCTCCAAACTACTTAAACAGCGAAAGAAACTTCTGGGGGAAAACCATCCGCAAGTTATTAGCGCGAGCATCGACCTCGCCAATCTATACCGAAGGATTGGCAGACATGAAGAAGCAGAAGAACTTTGCTCCACTGCTCTAGCCCAGCTAAAGTCTTTTCAACGGAAGGAAGGTGATCCCGAACTCCTGCGTTGCATGAGTTATCTCGCCACCATATACCTCGCGAGAGAGAAACTGCCTCAAGCCGAAAGTCTCGCCCGCAACACGCTGGAAATCTCGCGCATACATCTCGGCGAGGAACACCCCGACACCCTTAGAAGAGCTGCTCGCTTGGCAAACGCCCTGCAAGCGCTTAAACGCTTCGACGAAGCGGAGAACCTATCTGTTGAAACCGTCTCCAGTATGCAGAATATATTGGGAGAGGAACACCCGGAAACTCTCGGGGCGATGGATGCCTTGGCCGAAATCGTCGCCTCCAGAGGAAATAACGAACAAGCCCTGTCCCACTACAACAGAATATTGACTGCCAAGGAAAAAGCTTTGGGGCCTATGCACCCCGAAACCTTTGATACGATAAAGGCCATCGCTCATTTGCAAAAAGAGACGGGAAACCTGTCCGATGCGGAAACCACCTTCATTAATATTTATGGACGCATGGAAGAAAAACTAGGAGACGAACATCCGGAAACGCTCCGTGCTCAAAATGACCTAGCCGAAATATATCTGAAAAGCGACAAAACCGAGGAAGCTTTTGGGCTAAGCGAACGTCTTCTTGAAACAGAGTTGCGAGTCTTGGGCAAGGAGGACCCCCTAACCTTACGGACGGAAGCGAGACTCTCCGAACTTCATTTCCTTGCCGGGCGATTGGAAGAAGCCTTGGAGGGGTTCACCACAGTTCTCGCGACACAGGAAAGGATTCTCGGATTCGACCATCCCGAAGTGGCTCGCTCGCGGGATTTCCTAAACCAGATTCTTGCACAGCGCTCAGCGGCAACCGAATTCGCCGACTCCAACTTAACCGAAGCAAAACCTTTCCAAGGACCACTTCTCCCTGAAAGCGTATTACCACCAAAAACGACTACCACGGTCCTACTACCGACCGAACTCGAACCAAATATAACTGAAGAAGTCAAAGAACCGGGCGCTGTTGACCGACTCATAGGAAATATTAGATCGGCGATAGGGTCAAACGCCACCAAGGAGTCCGCACGGGAAAACGAACAATAATGCCCCTACACGGCAAATGGGCATGACATCGGCAAACACGATTCCCTCTTCTACGACCCAGTCATTTGGAGCAATTTTCGACTGGGACGGTGTGGTCATCGACTCTTCCACTCAGCACGAGCGGAGTTGGGAAATGTTGGCGGAAGAAATCGGAAAACCTTTGCCTAAGAATCATTTCCAACAAGGTTTCGGCAAGCGGAACGCCTTAATCATTCCCGAAATCTTAGGTTGGACTAAAGATGTTGATGAAGTCGAAAGACTGGGACGACGAAAGGAAGAACTTTATCGTAAATTGGTCAAGTCCGACGGACTACGAGCACTGCCGGGGATTCGTGAACTACTCGTTGAGCTTAAGACAGTCGAAACTCCCTGCGTGGTGGGCACTTCCACGGAACGTAAAAATCTCGAACTCGCCTTCCGTCTGCTAGATCTAGGCGACTTCTTTCAAGGAGCGGTCTGCTCGGAAGATGTTTCGCGGGGAAAACCCGACCCGGAGGTCTTCCTTAAGTCAGCCGAACTGACGGGTCTACCGCCAGAGAGATGCGTGGTTCTAGAGGACAGTGCCCATGGCATTGAAGCGGCTCGATGCGGGAACATGAA
>CAWVZQ010000633.1:0-2136 GCA_963934405.1 uncultured Opitutales bacterium
TTTGTTCGCCCAGGATTCTGTAGATGCATCTTTGGTGCTTCAAGGTAGAGTTATTGATCTTTTTGCCCGCCACAAAACGGCAATTGTTCGAGTCAAGGCGACCCGGGAAACTCGTGATGATAAAAAGATCAAACGTTCGCTCAAAATGGGAACTGGCTTTTTTGTTAGTAACGAAGGTCATGTTCTTACCTCGGCTCTTCTCAGAGGTGCCGATCGTGTGTGGGTCGAGTTCGACGGCAATTTCTTTCTTTCCGACGTCGTCGGAGAGGACCCAGTCAGCAATGTCGCTCTTCTTAAGGTAAAGAATCTCCCGGAGAAGTTTTCTTTTGTTGTTTTTGGTGAACCAGGAGACATACCTCCCGCCGGGTCTTTTGCTTTAGCCTTTACCTCTGCTTTAGAATTTCAGCCTGCCCCTGCTCTAGGCATTGTTCAAGGCAGCGAACCTTCCTTCGGTAGTCGTCTATTCCCCACTCGGATGATGCGCACGAGCATTGCCGTTGGTCCCGGTGAAGTCGGTGCTCCTGTGCTCGATCTCAACGGTAAGTTCATCGGATTGACATACGCCTCATTGCCCGACCTTCGCTCCTCATTCGTTTTACCTGCCAAAGCTTGCGCTCGAATCCGAGACGATCTTTTGCTCACTGGTAAAGTGACCTACGCTTGGTTCGGCGTAACAGTTGTACGAAAGTTAAACGCCCGGAATGGATTCGACGTAATTGTCGAGGGTTCGGTTGAAGGATCCCCTGCCGCATCTTCCGATTTGCGCAAGGGTGATCGCCTGGTTCGCATCGGCGATTCTACCATTCGCAATCGGGGAGACGTTGCTCATTCCGCTTTTTACGCCCGGCCCGGTCAATTCGTGACCTTTGTCGTTTCGCGTGAAGGCAAGGAACTCGAAGTTCCCATACGAGTCGCAAGTCGACCTCTTCCGCCCGACCCCATTCCAAACGAACAAACGGAAATTGCGGAGGTCGAGGGAGTGGTTCCCGAGAAAGGCGACTCCACGCCCAAGCCTAGCGAACCTAATGCGCCCGATGGCAACGTGAGTAAGCAGAATTGACCCCTAAAGGTCACATCTCTTTCCGTCCTCATTGCCAGTTTAACTTGCGGAAGATCCATCTTCCGTTTTCAGTGCTTACTTTCCATGAGTGAAAACACGCACCAAAATCCTTTCCCCGTCAGCAGTCACGGCGACGTCACTTGGCGAAAACTAACTGACGAGCACGTGTCCACGACCGAGTTCGAAGGGGAGAAAGTACTGAAGGTCGAACCTGCCGCACTTGAGCTTCTTTCTCGCGAAGCCTTTCACGACATCTCTCATTTTCTTCGTTCCGGTCACTTGGAGCAATTGCGAGGCATTCTAGATGATCCCGAGGCTTCCGCCAACGACCGCTTCGTGGCTCTCGATCTACTCCGTAATTCCCAGATTGCCGCAGAGGGTGTTCTTCCCATGTGCCAAGACACCGGCACCGCCATCGTCATGGGTAAGAAAGGTCGTTGCGTCTGGACTCCCGGGGGAGACGATCACGCCCTTGCCCGCGGCATTGAAAAAACCTATGCCACCGACAACCTGCGGTTCTCCCAACTCGCGCCCCTCGCCATGTTCGAGGAGAAGAACACTCGTTCCAATCTTCCCGCGCAGATCGACCTCCATCACGTTGATGGCGATGAATACTCCTTTCTCTTTGTGGCCAAGGGTGGGGGATCAGCCAACAAGACTTTCCTTCATCAAGGTACACCCTCCCTGCTTCGCGAGGATCTCCTTCTGGAATATCTGGACGAACGTATTGCCGCTCTCGGCACGGCCGCCTGTCCGCCTTATCACCTCGCGGTGGTCATTGGAGGTACTTCCGCTGAAATGAACCTCAAGACGGTCAAGCTCGTTAGTGCGCGCTACTTGGATGATCTCCCTACCGAAGGTAATGAGAAAGGCCATGCCATCCGCTGTCCCGAAATAGAGGAAAAAATTCTTGAGCTAACCCGCAAACGTGGAATAGGCGCTCAATTCGGCGGTAAGTATTTCTGTCTCGATATCCGAGTCATCCGATTGCCTCGACACGGGGCCAGCCTGCCAATTGGAATAGGAGTGAGCTGTTCGGCCGATCGTCAAGCCCTTGGCAAGATCACTTCCGAAGG
>CAWVZQ010000634.1:0-2135 GCA_963934405.1 uncultured Opitutales bacterium
CTTGGACGGCATCGAAACCGTTGCTCTGGATGACGAAGACGAAGCGCGGGGCGCTGGTCTTCCCCTCGGCGTTCGCCAGAATCCGTTGAGCCATGGAGGGAAGGAGCATCACTCCGGATCCCAAGGTCATACTCTTCAGTAAATCTCTACGCGAAGTTAACATATTTCAATTTATTTTATCTCCTAAGGAGCTCCTTCTGTCAATGCATTGAATTCGAGATGAGTTATATTATCAAATGAAAGAGAAATCGATGGTTGGCGAAAGCAAAATATCTAAACCCAATCATCCTTCGGAATAAAAACGAGCGACTAAAACCAGAAACATATCCCCCAAGAGGACTCGATAAAGGCACAGAAAAGTATGATGGAATTTAAATGAACCGGTCAAGGCAGAGGTAGGGCAATTTGTTTTTCATAAAGCTTGTGAATCGTTACTTGGAAGAGCGAAAGGCTTTCATTTCCTGGAGCAAGCGAGTCACAATCTCCGGATGCTCCGAAGACAAGTTCTTTTGCTCGCCCAGATCCATCGAAAGGTCGAAGAGCAGAGGAGGGTCGTGCCTCTTAATGGGTTCCTGTCTGCGGGTATCCGGATGGGATGACCGGTCCTTGCTGGCCAAGTGGATCTTGTATTTCCCCGAACGGAAAGCCGAAGTAGCTCCGTGGGCGTAGAGCCACTGTTTGCGGGGGCTGGGTTCGCCACGAAGGAGCGTGCCCGAGAAACCCTTGGAGATATAGCCCTGAAGACCCTTCGGTTCCTCGCCCCCTGCGAGGGTGGCAAAGGTCGCGTAAAGATCTAGGTTTACAGCCAAGCCATCGATAGTCCCGGGCTTGATCTTGCCCGGCCAGCGAAAGATGCCCGGCACTCGATAGCCTCCCTCCCAGGAAGTTCCTTTTTCGCCCCGGAGGGGAGTTGCTGTGCCGCCATGCGGACCAAACATTGACCATGGCCCATTGTCGCTGGTGAACACCACCAAGGTCTTGTCGTCGACGTCCGCTTTCTTGAGCGCTTTAATGACCTGCCCCACCGACCAATCGATCTCCTCGATGACATCGCCGTAGCGGCCGCCTTTGCTTTTGCCTTGGAAACCAGCGGAAGCGAAGACTGGGGCATGGGGCATATTATGAGCGAGATAGAGAAAGAAACGCTTGATCTTGTTTTGCCCAATCCACTTCACGGCCTCGGCGGTATACCGCTTAGTCAGGATTTCCTGGTCAGTCGGCACCTCGACAAGCTTGCGGCCCCTTATCAAGGGAACCCGAAAGGTGAACTTGTCGCAAACGTCGAACAAGCTGCGTGTCTGACGCTTGCCGGGAGGCGCCGGAACGTCATTGCTGCCGGGCGTACCGTAGTGGTAGTCGAATCCGCATTCCAGCGGATGCATTGGACTCTTGGTGAAATCCTTCGGGTATCCGGCCAAGTGCCATTTGCCCAGAATCGCAGTGGTATAGCCTTGTTTCTTGAGCATTGAAGCCATCAACTTCTCCCGGGTCTTGGGCAGCTCATGCCTCCCCGAAAAGAGAGACGGGTGACGGCCCGACATCAAGCCTGTGCGACTCGGTACGCAGACCGCCCCAGCGGAATAAAAACTGGTCCAGCGCTGCCCCTCGGCAGCCAAGCGGTCGATATGGGGCGTCTGGTTTTTCTTGTTCCCGTAACAACCGAGGTCGCCGTAGCCCAAGTCGTCTACGAAAACCAAGACAACGTTGGGTTGCTCAGCGGCAGCCTGCAGGAAACAACCGCTGGCAAAGGAAGTGAGGAGGACAAAGGGTAAAAGGATATTCTTCATGGGGAAGCGGGAGCCATCACGATTCAAGATATCAAGAATTCCTGCAAGATCATACCTGTCTTCCGATGATGGATTCATGAATCACTTGAACGGCCGGCATCGGCAATCAGGGAAGAGGGGTGTTGGTAGGCACTGCGTTATCGGGGTATTTGCCCTTGAAAACCATCATTTCCTTCTCGGACTCCGGCACCACGAAGGATTCATCTACCTTGCCGTCCTTGCCAGTGACAAGGGATAGATCCAGCTTGAGATGCTTAGCGAGGAACGGATAGGCTGCCATACGCTTGGACGGTCCGTAGTCGTGGCCCTCCTCCTTGAAATGGGCGTTTCCTAGGCGATCCTCCGCGC
>CAWVZQ010000635.1:0-2119 GCA_963934405.1 uncultured Opitutales bacterium
CAAGGGTTTGATCTGACTTACTTCATCGACAAGAGCAACAACCAGACCAAGAAGCTCTGGCGGGGAAGGGAATTGGAGGCCGATCCCTTTGACAACCGCAGGCTGACGGAAAATTTCATCAAGGAGGGAGTCACCTTCATCAAGTCGAACAAGAAGAATCCCTTCTTTTTGTACCTACCTTTCAGCGCGCCTCATTTTCCCGCTCAGGCCCACCCCGATTGGAAGGGCAAATCGGCCAATGGCGACTATGGGGACGTGGTCGAGGAGCTGGACGGGCGGATTGGCGATCTGCTCAAGGTTCTTGAAGACGAAGAGTTGGAGAAGAACACCATCGTGATCTTCATGTCGGACAACGGGACCGAGCCCGGGCAGAGGAAGTGGGGAAGCGGCGCGCCTTTCCGGGGATTGAAATGGAGCGCGTTGGAAGGGGGTACTCGGGTTCCCTGCATCCTTCGTTTTCCTGATGTGATCCCAGCCGGGGAGGTGACTGGCAAACTGACCACTGCGATTGATCTTTTGCCCACCCTCGCCGGCGCTTGCGGGATCAAGTTGAAGGAGGGCCCGGGCATCGTCCCCAAGATTGATGGTTTGAACCTGTGGGCGAGTTTGCAAGGCAAGGCCAAGACCCATCCCCGAAACAGTATTCTTTATTGGCATGGCTGGGCGATGCCCCAGGCGATCCGGGTCGGTGACTGGAAGCTCTACCTCGACAAGGTCAAGGAGATCCCAGGTACGAGCAAGGGGCCCGTGCTGATTGATCTGTCCAAGGATCCGGCGGAAGAAAAGGACTTGGCTTCCGAGCACCCCGAAAAAGTGAAGGAACTAAAGGAACTGGCAAGCAAACTACTTTCTGAAATCGAGAAAAATTCAATTTCTCTTGGTGGACCGGCGGACCCTCGCAAGAAAACTCCCAAGAGAGGACAGTGGATTCCTTGATGCGGGGAGTCTAGGTCGATAGACAAGAGGGCCTATTTACGCTTCGCCTTGTAACGGTTCTCGATGTTCAACACGTCGCCCTTAAGTTGATGCGTGAGGTTCCCCTCGAGGACAAATCCATCCTTGGTCTTGGAGATACATCTCCTCTTCCATTGGATATTGTTGCCTTCGCGAAGTGTAACCATGCCATTCTCATTAATTTCTCGGGAATGTCCTCCGTAATACCACTTTCCAAGAGTGGGGTGCCCCTTGAGGTCGATGGCCGGTTGAGGCTTGAAGACAGGAATTGCATCCTCTTCCAAGGATGACGAAAGCTTGCGAAGTCTGATGTTCCTGAACTCGATGGGAGCTCCTTCCGACTCTAGGCAGAGATATCCCGACGAGGGCGAGATATTGTCCCCGCCTGACACCTCCTCGCCATTCACCCAAAGGCGAACTTCGCCGTCAATAGCCTTAACGTAGTAGTGGTTCCATTGATTGATTCCCTTGGTGGTTTCCTTTGAGGGAAAGCTGCGCCTTCCATTTGGCGCAACCGGCGGGAACGGTCGCATCTTTATTGGCCCGACCGGAAAGACGTCCCCGTGACTGGTGAACCAGTCCGCAGGTTTCTTGTGCCTCGCCTTGTAGACTTCCGCATAGCCAAGATCGAGAACCTGAACTTCTATCCCTTTGGGCAGGCGTCCCTTTCCTGAGGCAAGTTGAGCGATGCTTTGAGGTGTCGCCCAGACAAATACGCCGGAGTTTCCACCCTTCTTTTTGTGCATCCATTCACAGAGGAGCTCAAAGTTCTTCAATGGTTCTCGGTAGCGGATCACTCCGGTTGGTTTTCCGGTACAGAATGCATGATCCAGTTTCCAAGCCCATGTATCCGGGTAGCAGTTTACGTTTACGAAATCATCGCCAGTAAGGATTTCCCACCCAGGTTCGTGCCCCTTGGGTGGTACGCTTTCCTTTTCAATTCCCTCCTGTGGAGAATTTTCCTTGGTCCCCGATTGTTTAAGAAAGTGAGCCACATCGCAGAGGTCTTGATCCGAAAGGCCAAGCTCGGAAGCCGAAGGCATCCAGGATTCCTTCAGGTGATCGATTTTTGCACCTGCACGACGAAAGAGAATCTTTCGGGTTCCTCCACCCATGACCTTTATTTTCAGGGAGCCTGCATGCCAGCTGTAATTGGACATGAAAC
>CAWVZQ010000636.1:0-2118 GCA_963934405.1 uncultured Opitutales bacterium
GTCGGATCCTTGGCCGTGAGGTCGAAGTCGACCCGCCCAAAGGATTGCTTCTCGTTGTAGCCGAATAAGGAATGCTTGATTAATTTGTGAACGTGCTGATTGGTCAACCTTGAGGACTGGCATTCGTAGAGCGGATACATCCCTTCGATTCCGGTATCGATCTTATAGGCGTCGGAGCGGTGTCGGTCGGCGGACAGGATGACGACCCCGGGTATCTTTTCCTTCGCGATGAACTGGAAGATCTTTTGGCGTTCGCCGTCAAACCCGTCCCATGTGTCTTTGGATCCCGGTTTCACCTTGGGCGTCACGGGAACGTTGGTGCAGAAAACGGTGAAGGTTGCGGGTTCCTTGAGGATCTTCTTGAGCCACTTCATCTGGGCGGACCCAAGCATGGAAGGGTTTTTCCCCTTGGGCGACTCGCGGTAGTAGCGACCGTCAATCAGGACGAAGTGGACCTTCCCGATCCAAAAGTCGAACCAGCATCCGGGTTGTTTTTCGCCTCCGCCGTAGTAGGGGTTGTCCCAGTTGTCTTTGAACACGTTCCATACGTCGCGCTTCCACTTGGGTTCTTCGATGGCGGGCCCGCCCCAACCGTCGTTGGTGGTGAAATCGTGATCGTCCCAAATGGCGTAAATCGGGACCTGCTTGGCCAGTTTTGACCACTCAGGCTGGCTCTGGCGGCGGTAGTAGTGAAAAAGCTGCATCTCCGGAGTCTTTGGGTCGTCGATGTAGACGTTGTCTCCAAGCAGGAGTAGAGCCCGCGGATCGATCGCCCCGATGGTGTCCCACATCCGCTCGTGCGGGGGGACATAGCCGGCTCCTCCGCCGAAGGCGATGGTGAACTTGTCCGAAGGAGCGTCTTTTTTCAGGGAAGTGTTGGCTAGAGTACGCTCCCAGGGCCAGGTCTTGGCATCGAACTTCCAGGCGTCCGGTTTGTCGAGGGCAAGGTCGATGAGCATTTGCGTTTGCTCCGGGTTGACCTTGTCTTCCTTGTACTTGTTCAAATAGGAAATGGCCTCCTTCTTTTTCCCCTGGAGGATGAGCTTGAGGCCATGCGGGTGGATACGCTTGGACTGTCCACCTTTCTCGGGCTTCTCATTATTGACCCTCAGGTTGGAGGCTTGGGCGAAAAGTCCGGGGCCACTCGACATGGCTGCGACCACGAAAAGGGAGAGGAACGTTTTGAGGCTAGGCATGCATTTTCTTTTTCTCATGAGCGTTAAAGTGTTTCCAACCCGACCTCTTTTGGCAACCCGCTTTAGGGGTGGTCGGTAGATTTGGACGGCTTTACCCGTCGCTCTTCAATAGCTCCAGCATGGATTCGGCAAAGGCCTTGCCGACCAGAATGAAGAACCGACCTTCGCCACTGTAGTGAAATCCCTTGTTGGACATCGCCCGTCCCAACATGGCCCGTTCTTTCTCGGTAATCGGATCCTTCTTGAAATCCCGATCGTATTCGGGCAACCAACCACCCGCAGTGAGAGCCACGACCCTTGGGTCCAATAGGGGAGCGGTTTCAATTGCCTTGGCATTCCCTTTGAACTCGGGCACGCGGTTGATAAAGCGCTGACCTTCGCGGACGTCCTTTTGCTTGGGGTTATGCTCGTTGTGGGGACCATTCACTCCCATGACCCCGACAACGACTTTCATATCCGGAGCCTTGAACTCGGACCTGACGTCCTTGATCAAGTGGACCAGGTTGGCTCCGTACTGCTTGCGCCCGGTGACGTCGAACATGTCGTTGAAACCTTGGAACCATACGAATCCGGCGATTTCGTATCCTGCCTTCTCGTCATAGTTCGGGTAATGTTTCTTCAAGTTTGCGAGCGTCTTGCTGACGTACCGGATCATGTTTCGGTATTGCAGACCGACGACCGGTTCGACCCGGCCCTCATTCCATTTGTCGGCCACTTCCTTTGTCAAAATCTTTTCATCCAGTTTCTCGACTCCCGTTTTACCGGCGCTCGGGGGACGGAAGTTGACGTACAGGCTCTGTCCTCCGGGCGCATATTTGATCAACAGAACTTGTTCTTCAAAAGCCTCGCCGACGTAATGTCCGAAGGCATATTCCGGCCCGATATTGCTTCCAAGCTTGTCATAGTTCCTTCGCCCTCCGAA
>CAWVZQ010000637.1:0-2118 GCA_963934405.1 uncultured Opitutales bacterium
CCGGTTTGTCCGTGGCCGAAGCCGTCGAGCTTGCCCTTAATGCATTGAACGAAGCATGAGTGATTCAGGAAAAGTCTTTCTAGTCGGCGCCGGTCCCGGCGACCTCGATCTCGTCACCGTCAAGGCGATGAGGCTCGTGTCTTCTTGCGAGGTCGTGGTCTACGACAACTTGGTCAACCCGCGCTTGCTGGAAAAGGTCTCGGAGGATTGCGAAAGAATCGACGTAGGCAAACAACCCGGCCGGCACACCATGCCCCAAGAGGAAATCTGCAAACTTCTCGTGGAGAAGGCCCGAGAGGGCAAGCGGGTGCTTCGTTTGAAGGGTGGGGACCCCTTCGTGTTCGGGCGTTGCGCTGAGGAAATGACTGTGCTCGACGAGGCCGAGGTGCCCTACGAGATCGTTCCGGGCGTGACCGCCGCCCTCGCTTGCGCCGCCTATGCCGGCATCCCGCTCACCCATCGAGATTTCGGGTCGTCCATCGCCTTTCTTACCGGTCACGAGGATCTCGAGAAGGAATCCCTGCGGGTCGACTTCGCCAAGTTCGCCGCCACCGGCGGCACCCTCTGCGTATATATGGGAATGGGAAAAATTCGGGAGATCGCCGACAAGCTTCTGGACGGAGGACTCAGCGAGGATCGTCCTGCTGCCGTCGTCAGTCACGGTACCCTGTCCGCTCAGCAAAAGGTGCTCACCACCCTCGGGTCGCTCGTTGATGAGGTCGAGAAAGCCGGGCTCGTGGCTCCCGCCGTAATCTTCGTTGGAAATGCCGTCGGCCTAGCTCAGCAAAAAGATTGGTTTTCCGATCGTCCGCTCTTCGGTCGTCGTGTCGTCGTCACCCGTGCCCGCGAGCAAGCGGGTAAGCTCAAGGTGATGCTCGAAAAGGCTGGGGCCGAGGTGTTGGAACTTCCCCTCATCGAAGTGAAACCCGCTTGCGACAAGGAAGTCGTGGCCGAGGTCCTTTCCTGTATCGCCTCCTACGAGTGGGTGCTCTTCACAAGCGCCAATGGCGTCCGCGAATTCTTCAATTTGTTTTTTCGGGCCTTTCAGGACATTCGCAGTTTTGGTCCCATGCGCATTGCCTGCGTGGGGGCCGCCACCGCCAAGGAGGTAGAGAAGTTCAATCTCGAGGTCGAGCTCGTCCCCGAGGATTCCACCGCAGAGAACTTGGCCAAGGCCCTCGTCGACACCGACAGCCTCGACAGCGCCAACGTCCTCGTCGTCACGGGCAACCGCAACCGCGAAGTCCTCGTAAAGCTGCTCGAGGAGATCGGTCGCGCCATCGTCGACGTCATGCCCCTTTACGAGACCGACTACGCCGACGTCGAGAAAGCGCCGGCTCTAGACTACTACCGCAACCATGGCGCCGACGTCATCGTCTTCACGAGTTCCTCCACCGTCGATTCCTACGCCGAGCAGGAGGACGTCCTTACCTTGCGCGAAGGCGCCCGCAAACCGATTCACTGCAGTATCGGGCCCATCACATCGGAGTCCCTCAAGGATAACGGCCTGAGTGTCGATCTCGAGTCCCCAAAATCCTCCCTGGAGTCCGTGATCGAGATCCTCGTGGAGAACCTTGGCCCGGGCGACGCATGAGCCCGTCTTCCGTATTGGTCAAGGTGTGCGGGATCACTCGCGCAAGCGACGGTGCCGCCGCCCTCGAGGCGGGCGCTTCCCACATTGGGTTCATCCTCTACGAAAAATCTCCCCGTGCAATCACTCTGGAGCAGGTCGGCGCCCTCATGGCGGCCTTGCCCGTGCCCGTCGAAAAGCCCGTCGCCGTGGACGTCGACCCCGATCCCGAACATCTCGCGCGCATGGCCACGGCAGGCTTCGCCCGCTATCAGCTCCACTTTCCGCACGACCTTCCCCGCGAACGCATTGCCGAGTGGGCGGAAATCGTGGGCCGGGAAAACCTTTGGCTCGCTCCCAAGTTACCGCCCGATCAACCCTTTCCCGATGACCTTCTCGATTTCGCCGAGGCCTTCCTTATCGATGCCTTTTCCGAGGATGCCTACGGGGGTACAGGGCATACCGCCGACTGGTCTCGCTTCGCCGACTTGAAGGAACGCTTCCCCGAAAAGAAATGGATTCTCGCGGGGGGGCTATCCCCCGACAAC
>CAWVZQ010000638.1:0-2118 GCA_963934405.1 uncultured Opitutales bacterium
CCACTTGTGGGCAAGGTAACCTTCGATCTTTTGACGATTAACTGAGTTTACGGCTGTATCATAGACCAACGTTTCAGCAATTTCGCCAGTGAATCCGTTACCGACCTTATTGAAGTCGTCTACCTCCGGCGTGACGCCACCGGTTCCTACGACTTCGCCGTCGATCCAAAGGGATTGGCTGCCGGGAGTGACTCGGAGCACATTGACCGTCCAGTTCGAGCTGTTCACATTGGATGCTATGTTCAAGCCCTCATCTTCTCGATGCAGACCGAAGTAGCCGTAAGGATCAGTTGTGGCGATATCCCCACCAAGAACCTGAGAAAATCCAGTGCCATTTTGTTTGTGAACGAGGAAAATAACACGAGCGGATGGCACCGCATTTCCAATGTTAAATGATTCGTTCTGTTCGAACCGTACCACTGCTTTTTCATTTAGTGAATTGGGTTGCCATACGGGCATATTATTCGAGGTGCCTTGTATGGGATTATTGGTATTGCCCGATTTATCGCCCCAGAGGCTAATTCGGTTTCCAGGCAAAAAGTCAGTGGCTTCGTCGCGATATTGGTCGGCATTTACGTCATTGCCGTCGAACCAGAGCTTAAGTCCATCGGCGGAATCACTAAATAGGTTGCCGTAGCCTATTGACAAGGACTGGGTGACGGGGGCAGCCATTTCGTATCGGTTGTCACCTGTTTGCAATCCGGTGATAGTGACGATGCCGGATCCATGAACGCTTACCGTATTTCCAGTCACTGTAGCAAGGGCGGGGTTGGATGTGGTAAAGAAGACTGGAAGACCCGAGTTGGCACTAGCGGAAATAGCAAAGGGGAAGTCGCCCACCGAATGGTCTGAAATAGGAGCGAAGGTTATGGTTTGAGGAACTTTCCAAACCACCATATAATTGTCCACAGGGACGGCAGATTCAAAATAATCATCCCCAGTTTGTCGGGCGGTGATTTTCGTGAAGCCGGCACCTATGATTTCCACCTTGTTGAAATCGCCTCCGGCCTGTCCATGAATTGCAGCAATCGTCGACTCCGAGAGCGCAGAGTCGTAAACACGAAGATCATCGAACTCCCCGGACATGGAACCTAGCTCATTGCCTACGCGAAGGTCGGAGAACCTATCGCTCAGGTTCATTTCGCTTATCGTAACCCCCGTCCGTTCATTCGATTTGTTCCCATCTGCATATAGAAGAAGGGTTCCATTTGCTTCACTGCTATAAACGAGTGCAATGTGAGTCCATTCGTCGTTGGCGAGAACGGGGGCAGTAGAAGATATTTTAACAGTGCTTGCATTTCCATCTTGGTGAAAAGTTGCCGTAACGAAACCATCCGTGGCATTTTGCTCGATCCGAAAAACTTTCATCGGGGCTATATTGTCCTTAGATAGAATGACAGTTCCATCGGAAGATATGTCGTTAGGTTTAACCCAAAAACTGACTGTGAATTCACTATTTAGAGGCACTCCTCCGAGGTGAACGTATCCGTTGGCAGTTCCTAGGGAAATGGCGTTGCCGAATTTGCCCGTAGTCCAAACTTTGTTGTTTCCAGTACCGTTGAGATCGACAAGGGTTCCATCGTAATTGCCGAGTTCGTCTTTGGTTGAGTCATATAAATCTTCATCGAATTTCCAATAGGCTTGGAGGTTGTCCTGTGCAGTGACTCTGAGTCGGGCCACGTTCGGATCTTCTACTTGGTAAAGGATTGGCAATAGAGTTGCATTTCCATCTTCATCGATAGAACTGCCAATGAACTGAAAGAAGGGAGAGTTGGCAGCCACATTCGTCAAATTCTGATCAAAGATAAGAGATTGGGATTTCTTGTCACTTATGGTGAACACCCCATTCAAGTAGGTTAAGAAGTAATTGGAGGCATTAACTTCCTGAGGAACAATCGGATAAGTCCCGGCGGGACTACTTGTGTCTGCTATGGTGGTTATATTCACCGGACTTAGGAGTGAGCTGTTGTTCTCTCCGTTAACGAACCCAGTAAGATCGTAGGTAAGCTCCGGATTGGATTCGCTCGTTTTGCGAAATTGGTCATGAGCCTTGATTACGAGTTCTGCTTTCCCAATTTGGATTTGAAGCATCACAGGTTCGGCGGGAAACCAATTCTC
>CAWVZQ010000639.1:0-2115 GCA_963934405.1 uncultured Opitutales bacterium
GGGCGAAAACCGGCTTGGAATTCGCGACGTAAGGCTCGAGAAAAACGACGGGGCACTCGTACAAACGATTGGCCATTAAGTTACGCCCCCACACGCCTTCCATCTTCCCCACCTTAATGGCATTCGGCCCCTTATAGGCAAACGCAGGCAATCCCGTGGCGCGTTTGAAGGATCCGGCCATGCACTCGGCCAAGGAAAGTTCATCCTTATGGGAACGGTTTAAAAGTTTCACGAGCATTTCGAGTCGCTGGTTGTCGAGAGCGATTTCACCTCCTAAATATGCTCCATTAGTGAGAACATGGTAATCATTCCGCGCCACCAGCGATTTTTTTTCAGGAGTGGGCCAAGGGGCTGCGTTCAAGTGAATGCATACGACTAGGTCGGGCTTTATCTTTTCGTTGACCTTTAATGCTCTGGCCATGATTTCACTTGAGCGAAAGAACAGAATTTCTCCGCGACGACGAACCAACTTTTTGCGCCCCTTCTTCGTTTGCGTGGACACGGCATCCCCTTCGATTCTTTTTTGCCAAGCCTCGGCCTCTTTGCGCAGGCTTTTGGGAGTTTCCTTCGTCACGGGCTTCTTCCGATTGCGCACCAGCGAAACCTTAGCCCCCAGTCCGCCAAGACTCTTGGAAATACGCTTGGCCACCAAGAGAGCGATATCACCTTCCTTAACAGCAACAGCATCGCCTATGACAAAATGCCGACCCTCCATTTGCGAATATTTACCACCCAAATGCCCGGGATCCAAAGCAATGTGAAAACCAGTCAATGGCTTTTCACGGGCAAGGGCGCGTAGCTTGGTCGCGGAACGCCAATACTCTTGTCGGAGATTCTTTGCGGCAACACCGGGACAAGATGCAAAAGGCAAAACATACCAATCTTCCTTGCCCGCAAACTTACGAATACGGGCTTCCTTCTCATCGACCTTAATCCAATCCTTCCACCACGACTCGCGTGGAACGTAAACCTTTCGAAGCAATTCCTCGAACTCCACACTCGTTATGCTGTTATGGTAAACATCCAAGCGAGACCATTCGGGCTTCTTGCCAAGTACTGAAACCGACGCCGAGACCGAGGTGACCCCGATCGATATCGTCGCTGCCAATAGTAGATGGTTCATCCCGTTCCCAGAATAGAGAACTCGAAGACAATGAACAGTTTTTTTACGAACATTCAAAAAATGCTCAGGAAAAATCCCTGCGCGCATCCAAGGCGCTTCGCAAGGTGACCTCGTCGGCATAAGTGACGCCTGATCCACTGGGTATGCCAAATCCAATGCGACTTACTTGCACGTCTCCGTCCCCCACGATTTCTTCGCTCAAGTAGTGACAGGTAGCCTCCCCCTCGATGTCGTTCGCAATGGCTAGGATTAGTTCGTTCACCTCCCCTTTTTCTATTCGGGTTCTAAGACTAGCAAAGTTCAGCTTTTCCGGACCTATGCCCCGAATCGGTGAAAGCTTGCCGTGCAGGACATGATAACGGCCGCGATAAGCACCCGAACGCTCAATGGCGAAGAGATCGGGCACTCGCTCGACGACACAAATCTTTCCATCTTCCCGCTCCTCGTCCCCACAAATGGAGCAGGTTTCATCCTCGGATAGGTTTCCGCAAATGGAACAAGCCCTCGCAGAGGTTCCCGCGGTTCGAAGAATGTCAATGAGGTCGTCGAGGCCTTCGGGTTTCTCCACCAGCAAGTGGAGTGCAATACGTTCGGCCGATCTATGACCTAGACCAGGGAGACTCTTGAGCCCCTTCAATAGGTTTTCAAAGCCGGGCGTCATGATATTGCCCGTAATAAAACAAAACTACGACCAAGGTCAAAAAAGTCCTGGCATCTGAAGACCTCCCGTGAGGTCACCCATGGCGGCTTCACTTCGTTTCTTGGCTTCCTCAGCGGCATCTCGAATAGCTTGCAGGATAGCCTCTGAAACAAAGTCCGGATCTTCCTTAAGAAATTCTGGATCCAGACTCAAATTTTGAAATTCGCCTTGCCCGTTTATCTTGACGGTAACGGCACCACCGCCACCGGAAACCTCAAAAACTTCTTGGGCAAGAGACTCTTGAGCCTCTTCCATCTTCTTCTGCATTTTCTGAGCTTGCTTGAGCAGCTTA
>CAWVZQ010000640.1:0-2115 GCA_963934405.1 uncultured Opitutales bacterium
ACAGCTACGATTCCCTAACTAGCTCGGGCTATACCATTTTTTCTATCGCCCGTTATACCGGCGGAAATAACAGGAGAGTCATCACTTCACGTACTCGTAACTGGCTTTTTGGATTCCACAACAACGGAGTAAACCGATGGTTTGCCGAGGGTTGGATATCCAACTCCGGTCCCGCGGACACGAACTGGCACATGCATGTCGGGATTCACGAAAAGAGCAACGGTAACCCCAAAGCTTGGTTCTGGCGCGATGGCCAGCAAATCGCAAATAGTTCCACCGGTTCCAACAACACCGTATTCGGACCGGGGCAGTTGCAGTTCGGTGGTTACCGAACGGGAATCACTCAGGAGACATCGAAGTGCGAAGTAGCCGAAGTCATAATCTACGAAGGTAACCTCGACTTGGAGAACAGGCAGCTAGTCGAAGCTTACCTCGCTCACAAATGGGACTTGGCCAGTGTAATCCTCGCTACCGACCATCCCCACAAGACAGCCACGCCATTTACGGGAATTACTCGTGTCTACGAAGTGAAAGACGAGGGAGGCGACGATCCGGTTGTGAGAATCTTCTGGGGTGAGCACGACGGTAAAGAAGACCTCGCGGTTGACGGCAACAGTTCTTTGCCAAACTGGGATCACGTGGCCGTAATCAACAACGGGCAACCCGTTGGACTGGGACCGGTTTCCACAGAGCTCAGCAATCTCGAAACCGACAAAAGATACTTCTTCCGGGCCCACGCCGAAAATATCGGCGGTGCCTTTTGGTCTCCCGTATACAAGTTTTTCACCGCAAGTGACTCGAGGCTAACCAAGCATACCTTGGATGGCCTTGTATTCTGGCTCGATGCCACCGACGTGGACGGTGACGGACAACCCGATTCAATCCCTCCGGATCAACCACTTGACTACTGGATCGACAAGTCGAATAGCGGAAAAGATGCCAATCAATCCGTATCCGGATTCCGGCCAACTTACGCCGTCTCTGCCTTTGGCGACAGACCGGGGATTCGTTTTGCCTCCGGTCAATCCATGCTTGTCGGAACGATTCGGGCCGACGCAGGCGGAGTTCATGCATTCGTCGTAGCCAAAGGATCGGGAGTGGGCATAGGGGCAAACGACGGTTCTTCGGGTTGGACCGTCGAAGTCAAGCAAGGATCAAGCTTGTCTTCCTATAAAAACGAATACACCAACATTGACCGCGTGGCGATCGGGAACGATCCCGCCACCGGATATGGTCAGTTTCTCGGAGACATCGCCGAAGTCCTCATATTCGATCGATACCTGTCTGAAACTGAAGCTCAGATGGTGGAAGGGTACCTTGCCCACAAATGGGAGGTGGTGGAGGATCTGATCGGCAATTCCTTCACGGTTAAGGAAAACCTCCAACTTTATTTCAATTTCGAAGAAACGGAAGGTTCGGATGTCGCAGACAGTTCCCCAAATCGAAAAACGGGTACTCTTAATAATGCGGAACTCAAAGTGTCGGGCAAGTTTGGTTCGGGCATACAGTTTCCCGATGCGAATTCCTATATCGACTTAGCCGAAAATGCGGTTCCGATGGGAAGCCACTGGACTATTTCGACATGGTTCACGACGCCGTTGAAGGATACAGGAGTCGCCTTCTATCACACCTTGGCAGCAGCAAACGCTGACGACCGCCACGTCGCATTCCAAAAAAACGAGTCCTCGGGAGATCGCGAACTGGGAGTATACAAAGAAGGCGGCGGCAACTTTCAAGGTACCGGTTTCTTGTCCAATCCCCTGCCAAACGGTTGGCACCACCTAGTCGCCGTAGGTGACGTCACCAAGACGACCTTTTACGTTAACGGAGGTTATGTAGGAGAAAGCAGCCTTATTAGCGGTATGCCGGTAGATGTTATAGGCAACAGATGGATCAACGAACTTTTCGCAGACAAGTTGGATGAATTCCGCATCTACTCTAGCTCCCTAGCCCAATTCGAGGTCTCCGAATTGTATGGGGACGGAGACGGAGATTTCGGCGGTCACCCCTATCAGGACGGTCCACCCTCTTTTGATAATCGGCCCAAGATACAATTGCCGATAATGCCATTGGCTCACTGGACCTTCAATGAGAACAACGGTACCGCCCTTGGCG
>CAWVZQ010000641.1:0-2114 GCA_963934405.1 uncultured Opitutales bacterium
ATAGAGATAGACGGCGCATCCAACAATTCCGTGGACCAAGTTCGAGACCTGCGAGACGAATGTCAGTACGCTCCCGCACAGTGCCGCTACAAGATATACGTTATCGACGAGGTGCATATGCTAAGTCAGCAGGCTTTTAACGCCTTGCTCAAGACTTTGGAGGAACCTCCACCGCACGTTAAGTTTGTTTTTGCGACCACCGAGGCTCACAAGGTTCTTCCCACTATCGTCTCTCGTTGCCAGCGGTTCGAGTTTCGTTCCATTCCTGCGGATTTGATCTCGGGCAAACTTCGTGAGATTTGCGACACCGAGAAAGTCGAGGTGGAAGACGCCGCCCTCGCAACCATTTCTCGAATGGCTATGGGCGGGATGCGAGACGGGCAGAGCATTTTAGATCAAATGATCTCCTTTTGCGGGATGAAAATCTCGCAAGCCGACGTGCTCGAGGTTTACGGGTTGGCCTCTCCGGAGCAAATTTCCGAACTGGCTCGAGCTCTGAGCGAGGCTGACTTTTCTGCCATCCTGAAGTCTGCGGATGCTTTCGCGTCCGAAGGAATCGATCTGTATCGGGCCTTGCAAGACCTTCAGGAGCATATGCGTTCCGGTTTGGTTGCTCGTATTCGTGGGGAATCTGATAGCCTTGAGCTTTCCTCCGAGCAGTATGCCCGAATTTTGGATGCCTTGCGAGCGGGTGAGGAATCTGTTCGTTCCGGACTTTCCGACAAGGCGAATTTCGAGGTTACTCTCTTTCGAGGAGTGGAAGCAGGCCGATCACGGGCCATCGATTCGGTGATTCGTGAAATCTCAGGTATGGTTCCGCCTTCCGAATCCAAAAAAAAAACTGAGTCCGTAACTTCCGCCCCGCTAAGACAAGCTTCTGTCGTCGAGGTGAAACCCGATGTCGCGAAACCTGAAGCGGAACCTGAAGCCGAACCTGAGTCCGTTCCTGAAGTCGATTCCGAACTTGAAGATGAGGTTGAGACGGAATCCGTAGTCAAACCTGAATCCATCGAGACTCTTCCCGAGGTGGTTCTCGATGCTGAGGATGCGGAGGAACCTACCCCCCCTCAGATGGTTCAGGAAGAACAGGAACCCATTAGACTACCTGCCGGCTCCGTTTCCACTCCCGTTTCAGTCGACGATGATTCCGAGAGCGGAAAATCCAAGTTGCCTGATTCTCAAATCGTCGATGAGGCAAAGATTGCCGAGCGGGTAAAAACCTTGCCTGGGTCGACTCGTAAGATTTTCGAGGAGGATTTTCGCGGAACTTACGTCGCGATTGAGAGAATAGACCACGACAAGTTGATCTAGTTCGCTTTCCGATAGAGAGACAGGTAACGAGACTCCAAGTATTGCAATAGGCATCGAGGGCCAAGGGAGTCGCCTGTCGCATTTTCAGTAAGTTCCATCAAGTTCATTCGCCTGCCATGCCGATGCACCTTAAGCTGTAACCAAGACAAGAGTTTCGATGGATCGCTCGGATCGGGCACATCTTCTTCCACTGCCTTTTCCCAAAGTTGGGCCGCCAGCAAATTTCCTAGACAGTAACTTGGGAAATAACCGAATGCTCCGCCCGACCAGTGAACGTCTTGCAGGACGCCTTCCGAATCGCTGGTTGGTTGAAGTCCGAGAAGTTTTCCCGCTTTTTCGCTCCACGCACTGGGAAGATCTTCCACTTTAAGATCGCCTGCAAAAAGGGCTTGTTCCAACTCGAAGCGAAGTATTACGTGCAAGTTGTAGGTTACCTCGTCGGCGTCGACTCGGATGGGGTTTCTGGACACCTTGTTGATGGCGAGGAACAGTTGCTCCGAAGAGATGTCCGCCAAAGGTTCGGGGAATAGTTCGCGAAAGCGAGGTTCCCACCTATTCCAAAAAGCAGGCGAACGTCCCACTTGGTTTTCCCATATTCGGCTTTGCGACTCATGTACTCCCATGCCGGCGGCCTCCCCGAGTGGCGTGCCTAGCCATTTGTGGGGCAATCCTTGTTCATAAAGACCGTGACCCGCCTCGTGTATGGCAGAGAAAAGAGAATCCAGCGGATTTTCCGAGTCGTAGCGGGTGGTGAGTCGCGTATCGGATCCGTTTCCGGAGCAAAAGGGGTGCACCGCGACGTC
>CAWVZQ010000642.1:0-2113 GCA_963934405.1 uncultured Opitutales bacterium
ATTGGGGAGAACGGGCAGGCAGGGCACCGCTTTGCCTCAAGGACGAAAGGGCTAGCCCGGTGGCGTAGGCGTCGCTCTTCATGTCCGTCGTTTGGGACCATCCACCGTCCGTGGATTGCAGTTCGAGGAGGGCCTCGGCCGCTTTCTGCTTCTCGATTTTCGCCTCGCCCCAATGAAGCCCGAGAACCTTGAAGGCATGATCCTCGGTGGATTTGGGTTCCGTTTTCTTCAGCCATGCCAAGGCCCGCTTGGCAGGTTTGGCTTTCTCGGCGGGTTCAGCGAACTCGGCGATTCCCTTGATCGCTAATGCGGTAGCCGTGAAGTGGCTGTCCTCTAGGGGAGGCCTATGGGTCCGGATGCGCCAACCGCCGTCCTTGTGCTCGCTTTTCAATAGGTATTGGACGAGTGCTTTCGTGACCTCGTTTTTTGAGGTTCCCGTCGCAGCCAACCCGGTTAGGGCATAGCCCGCATTGTAGGGGCCGCCGGGTACGCCTTCTCCCTTTAAGAGCCTTTTTCGTCGATCTCCGAAGTATTCCAAGCTGAACTGGACTTGCGAGGAGATGGACTCGGGCTGTAGCTCGATGCCCGAGAGCTTGGCCCGGCTCATCGCCATCATTGTGAGCGCCTGATGATGGCAGGAGAAGCAGTCGCGCTTGTCGACGTAAGTGGCGGAGCTTTTCTCGATCAGTGATACGGCTCGGACCACGGCCATGCGACGAGGGGTGTCTTTGGCCGGAATGGATCTTGGGAGCACGGCGAAAGGTGCTACGATCATAACCGTGATGGTCAAGGTTGAGCGAATGGCATTCATTCACTTAGCCTAGAGTTGCGGGGCAACCCGTCAACCTCGAGCTGAGTCGTCTAATGGAAATTCCCTTTACTTTGTGGTTTGGTTTTTGTCGGAATAGGTTTAAGAATACTTGACCTGTGTAATGTAACTATCTAATTATATTCATTACTTTCTTCTAAAATAACATTCAAAGCTAAGCAGTCATGATTAAATCTCTATGGATGATCCCTCTCGTCGCCTTTCTCCCGTTTGGTTTGGTCGAAGCCAAACCTCTAAATTTGGATCAAGTGGCTGATGACGCAAACTGGTTGATGCACGTGGACTTCGACTCGGCCAGAGCTTCGAGCATCGGTTCCTTCATCATGGATGAAATTGAAAGCAAGTCGGAAGCCGTCGAACGGATGGCGGAAGCCAAGGCGTCTTACGGCGTCGATCCAAAGGGGTTTTCGGGCCTGACCATGTTCGGGAGCGGTGAGCATAAAAAAGGCACTGCGATTATGTCAGGAGGCTTGGATTCCGACAGGATGATCGCCTTTGCCCGTAAGAACGAAACTTTCGAGACGATTAGGGTCGGTAAAAACGAAATTCATTCGCTGAATCAAGACAAGAGGCACCCGATGGCTTTCGCTGCCATTAAGAACGGAGTTTTCGTGGCTGGGCCCGATGCCGATTACGTGAGGCAGGGAATCAAGTTGGCCAAGGGCAAAGGCGCTTCCCGTGGACCGATCGCCCTGTTGGGTAATCTTAGGCAAATTATCGAAGATCCCGGGTTCATCGCCTATGTCGACTTAGCCAAGGCATCGGCTCACCATGATCTTGACAGGCATGGCATGGGCATGGCGAAGAAGGTTAAATCGATGGGCATGGTGGTTGGGGAAGCCGACGGCTTGCTGAAAATGGTGGCAATCGTGGTTGCCGAAGACGAGGAGACTGCCGCCCAAATGGAAGGCATGGCCAATGGAATGATGGCCATGGCCGCCTTGGGCAAGGGCTCCAAGCATCGGCTTGCTGGTCTTATGAATAGCCAGTCAGTGACTCGAGCCGGCAATACGGTTACCTTGCAGGTCGGGTTGGCCATCGACGTGATCGAGGATCACATCGAGAAGGAAATGCGGAAGCGGATTTAAGGCGATTGCCCCGGATTGGTAAGATTTCCTTGGACGGCGTTGCAGCCCGATTATGAGGGTGAAATTCTCGCCCCTTCTTTATATTCTTCATTCCTCGTTTGACTTAAACACTTTGTAAAGATTTCCTCCATCACCTTGAACAATTCATTTGACGCGAGTTTACCCGAATTCCTAAGAGGCGGAAGAATCCTCTGGG
>CAWVZQ010000643.1:0-2113 GCA_963934405.1 uncultured Opitutales bacterium
GTCCCTCCGTGAGATCATCGCGTAGCCAGACCGAGCCACGACCGATCGCCGGACCAAGTTTGTCGATCTTTTCCGTTTCCACGAACCAGAGGTTGGAGTTGGACTGGAGCGGTGCTCCCTTGGTGGACTTGAAAGGGCGATGGTTGAGAAACTCTTGTTGAGCGGAGTCGTCGCAGCCGAATACAATCCGGCCTTTCCAGCGGGCGAAGTCGCCGATCACCTTGAGGTAATTCGAGCGAGGTGCGATACCGCCGGAATTGGTCTTGGAGAATCCCTTCGGAAAACGCCAGAAGGTACCGTGCATGGTGGCGAGCAGGCCATCCTCCCCGATTTCCCGGATACGCGGCCATTCGGTGTTCCAACCATGGGCCCCGTCGTAGCTGTGACTACCCTTGGGCAGGCGGTACGAATGCCATTTTCCATCTTCCAAAAGCATAAGAATGAGGGAGCGGGCATCCCAGCCCATCGCCCAGAGGGGATCCTGCTCGTCGGCGTTCCCGTAGATCCCGCCCGGTCCGGTCACCTCGGTGAACTGGTTGCGTCGGACAAGTTTCCAGTCCCCGCTTCCCTGCCAGGAGGCAAGCGCCCCCGAAGTCACGGTGGGATCGGTGCGGACGTTTTTGCCGTGTTCCCCGTTGTTGGCGTAGACCAAGGTTCCCTGGCTGGAGTACAGCCCCTTGCCATGGTAACCGGGCAGGGCGGTTGCAATCCCTTGCCCCCGGTATCTCTTGGTTGGGTTGCCGTCCTTGATGTGCTCGACGACGCTCAGGTCATGCACGTCGACCGAGTAAAGGCCCTCTTCCATGGTTGCGACGTAGACCTTGTTGGTCGGGTCCTTCAAGTGCCGGGCGGTCCCTGTATGGCGCCCCGGCATCTTCGCGTATGGGATCACGCGGACCTTTCCTTTTTCATCGATGAAGTACGGCCCGATGCTCAACTGTTTTGATTCCTTGTGGATCATGCGGTTGGCGGGCGTGCCCCCGATGCTCTCAGGCCGAATGATTTGCTTTAGGCTAGGAGTGATCTCGTAGAGTTTGTCGGACGAACCCTGAGGCTTATGAGGACCGTAAGTGATGATCCACAGGCGTCCGGCCCATGGCACCACGGCGCCTGTCCCGCATTCTCCCTCGTCGTTGTACATGGTCAGGCTTGGGTAGACTCCGGCAATCGACACGGGGTAGGATTTCTCTCCTTGAGCTAACATAGACCCAGTCAGGAGCAGGAAGGCGGCTTTGCTTGTGAATTTCTTTAGGTATTTGTCATTCATGTAACATAGGCTTGGCGAAAGTATTCACTCGGAGAGTTTGCTCCGAAACTATCATTTCAAGGGTCTTACCGTAGGCTATTATTTTTCCGCCATACTAATAATTCCCCTGTCTTTGCTGATAACAGTCAGTCATGGTCGCAATGCGTGAGGCATTGCAAATAGGCACCGGAGCATAGGCATTCGTAAATCGCATTCCCGCTTTGGCCAAGCGGTCTATATTGGGCGTCTGAACGTCTTTGGCCAAGCCTGCGCATGACATGTCGGCATAGCCAAGATCATCAACGAAAATGATAATGACGTTGGAATTCGAATCGGCTGTCAGCTTGGGTTTCTTTTTGGGCTTTTGGGACGAGTGGCCCGTATGACAAAGCGCAACTAGGGAAGCAAGCGCGAGGACGGCAAGGCATGTCTTTGTGTATTGTTTTTGAATCAATGGGCTTCAGCTGATTGAAGTTATTTGCTGTCGGATTGGCTATGGAGTCATTCGGGTTTCGGCGTTCCGTTCTTCCATAGGACGATCTTCCCGACGTCGTTCTTGGAGGCGGACCCCTTGGTGCTGCGCCCGCGCTTGATGTCTTCTTTGAGCAGAGAGAGTAATTTCTTGGCCACCTCTGGCTTTTCTAGGTACAGGTTTTTTCTTTCCCCGACATCGGCCTCCATGTCGTAAAGCTGGGCGGGGGGATATCCCTTTTTGGCTTGGTTTTCCTTAGGTGAAGACCAACCGCCGGAAGCACGGGCCAAGAGCAGTTTCCAAGGGCCTTGGCGATAGGCGAAGTGGCCGCTGATGGAGTGATGAATCACCCCGTTGCGGGTGGAAACGATCTTTGCGCCGGATTAGGCGGGGAG
>CAWVZQ010000644.1:0-2112 GCA_963934405.1 uncultured Opitutales bacterium
CCCAGAGGATTCTTCCGCCTCTTAGGAATTCGGGTAAACTCGCGTCAAATGAATTATTCAAGGTGTTGTAGGAAATCTTTCCAATGTGTTTAAGTCAAACGAGGAATGAAGAATTTAAGGAAGAGACGAGAATTTCACCCTCACATTCGGGCGGCAACGCCGCCCAAGGAAATCTTACCAATCCGGGGCAATCGCCTTAAATGCGCTTCCGCATTTCCTTCTCGATGTGATCCTCGATCACGTCGATGGCCAATCCCACCTGCAAGGTAACCGTATTGCCAGTTCGAGTCACCGACTGACTTTTCATAAGATCAGCGAGGCGATGCTTAGAATCCTTGCCCAAGGCGGCCATTGCCATCATTCCATTGGCCATGCCTTCCATTTGGGCGGCGGTTTCCTCGTCTTCGACCACCACGACCGCCACCATCTTTAACAAGCCATCAGCTTCTCCGACCACCATCCCCATGGATTTAATCTTCTTCGCCATGCCCATCCCGCGTCTATCTAGATCATGGTGGGCCGATGCCTTGGCCACGTCGACGTAGGCGATGAACCCGGGATTATCTATGATTTGACAAAGTTCTCCCAACAGGGCGATCGGACCTCGGGACGCTCCCTTTCCCTTGGCCAACTTGATTCCCTGTCTAACGTAATCGGCATCCGGTCCGCCAACGATGACGCCGTTCTTCAGGGTGGCGAAGGCCATCGGGTGCCTCTTGTCTTGATTCAGCGAATGAATTTCGTTTTTACCGACCCTGATCGTCTCGAAAGTTTCGTTCTTACGGGCAAAGGCGGTCATTTTCTCGGGGTCCAAGCCTCCGGACATGATCGCGATGCCTTTTTTGTGCTCACCATTACCAAACATAGTCAAGCCCGAGAATCCCTTGGGATCGACGCCGTAAGATGCCCGCACCTCGGCCATCCGTTCAACGGCTTCCGATTTGCTTTCGATTTCATCCATGATGAAGGAACCGATGCTCGAAGCTCTGGCCGAGTCGAAGTCTATGTGCATCAACCAGTTCGCGTCATCGGCAACTTGATCCAAATTTAGAGGTTTGGCTTCGGCCAAACCAAACGGGAGAAATGCGACGAAAGAGATTATCCATAGAGATTTATTCATGACCAATACCATTTAATGTGATTAAAGAAGGAAGTAATAGATATAATTAGATAGTTACATCACAATCGTCAAGTAATCTTAAGCCTATCCCGACAAAAACCAAACCACAGAGTAAAGGGAATTTCCATTAGACGAGTCAGCTCGAGGTTGACGACTTGCCCCGCAACTCTAGGCTCAGTGAATGAATGCCATTCGCTCAACCTTGACCATCACGGTTATGATCGTAGCACCTTTCGCCGTGCTCCCAAGATCCATTCCGGCCAAAGACACCCCTCGTCGCATGGCCGTGGTCCGAGCCGTATCACTGATCGAGAAAAGCTCCGCCACTTACGTCGACAAGCGCGACTGCTTCTCCTGCCATCATCAGGCGCTCACAATGATGGCGATGAGCCGGGCCAAGCTCTCGGGCATCGAGCTACAGCCCGAGTCCATCTCCTCGCAAGTCCAGTTCAGCTTGGAATACTTCGGAGATCGACGAAAAAGGCTCTTAAAGGGAGAAGGCGTGCCGGGCGGCGCCTACAATGCGGGCTACGCCCTAACAGGATTGGCTGCGGCGGGAACCCCTCCGAGCGAGGTCACGAAAGCACTCGTCCAATACTTATTGAAAACCGAGCACAAGGACGGCGGTTGGCGCATCCGCACCCATAGACCACCCCTCGAGGACAGCCACTTCACTGCCACCGCATTGGGAATCAAAGGTATTACTGAGTACGCTGAACCCGCCGAGCAAGCGGCACCAATCATGCGAGCATTGTCGTGGTTGAAGGCAACGAAAACAAAATCAACCGAGGATCTTTCATTCAAGTTGCTTGGATTCCACTGGAGTGATGCAACGCTCGAAAAACAGAAAGCGGCCAAGTTACTCCTCGCTCTACAAAATACGAACGGTGGCTGGTCCCAAACGCCCGATATGAAAAGCGGCGCCTATGCCACTGGACTAGCCCTTTCGTCCTTGAGGCAAAGCGGTGCCCTGCCTGCCCGTTCTCCCCAAT
>CAWVZQ010000645.1:0-2106 GCA_963934405.1 uncultured Opitutales bacterium
GAAAAATTGTTGGCCGGTACGATTCCCGACGTGCCGATCACTGTCGATGCCGTCATTCCTGAAGACCACCACAAGACGCTGCGTGATCGACTGGCAAGCGCGACCGAGAAAACCTACTGCTGGAAATGCCACGAGCAGATGAACCCTCTCGGTTACGCCTTCGAAGCCTATGATGACTTCGGCCGTTTCCGCCTCCGCGAATCCCTCGAGTATCCGAACAAACTCGTAAAGAAGAACCCCGACAAGGCCCCTGACCGTAACCACCTTCTGGATCTTCGGGACGTTTACAAAACCCTGCCAGTGGACGCGACCGGATACCTCAAGGGCACTGGCGATCCCAAGCTCGACGGGGACGTTAAAGACGCCATCGATCTTGCCGAGCGTCTTGGGAAATCGCGGCGGGTACGTCAATCAATCATCCGCCACGCCTTTCGCTATTTCATGGGGCGCAACGAATACCTTTCTGATTCGAAGACCCTGATCGATGCCGAGCAAGCCTATGTTGACAGTGACGGCAGCTTCGATGCCGTTATAGTTTCCATTTTAACTTCCGACTCATTTGTGTACCGTAAGCCAATCAAGGAGTAAACTCATGACAACTAGAAGAGACTTTCTCAAATCCTCCGCCTTGGGCGCAGGCGCCTTGGCCATGCCCGCCGGTTTGTTCGCAGAACCTAGCCAGGGCAATGTTCCCAAACGTTTCATCTTTATCCGGAAATCGAGCGGTATCAGACCGGCTGAAATCGCCTTGCCCGATTTTTCTGACAAGGACAAGGTGCTCGACGAGAAGAAGGAACCTCTGGAAGTCGATCTGGATAAGCATGAGCTTCCCAAATGGCTGCGCGGCCTGGACGCGCATAAGGAGCATATGACCATCCTTCAGGGACTCTCGGCCAAGATGAGTGAAAACGTTCATTGGTCATTCTCGTCCGTAATGGGTTGCTTCAAATCGAACCGAAACACCCTAAGTGCGATCAAGCGTACGACGATCGACTTCGAAATGGCCAAGCTTTTTCCGTCGCCGTTCGGCCACGTGGAGCTGTCCTTTGCGGGTGGTCGGACGGGTATCGTTGACGGCTACTCAGCACCAGCACCGCAGATGCGCAATTACTGCTATGCCGATCCCGATACGGCGCGAAGGGAACTGTTCAAGTCGGTCCTTAATCCGGAAGCAGTCAATTCGGACAACGACATGCTGTCGTTTTTACAGAGCAAAGAAGGCCTTAAGACTAGTGGCGTGAGAGGTAATGAAAGAAAGCGCCAAGAGAAGCATATTCAGTCGATTGAAGCGATTCGTGAACGCAACAAGAAGCTGATCAAGGTTTCCGGGTCGCTTGCAAAACATCTGCCCGAACTCGCTCCCGTACATGTAAATGGTGGTCCCAATGCGAGTACCCCGGAAAAGCAAGCCGCTATGACCGATGTGCTGATCTCTGCCTTGAAGGCCGGCCTGACGAATGTCGTGACGTATACGATAGACGACCTCGGCACCCCAATCACCGGGCTGCCGGGAAATGAAACCGATCGTGTCGGCATCCACCCGCTAGGGCATGATGAAGCCTTTGGCGGTGTGCCTGCCTGGAAAACCAGGGAGCAGATCCGCATCAGTCACGTAAATCAGATCAATACAATCATCGAGAAACTCAAGCAGGTGCCTGAGGGCAAAGGGACGATGTTCGACAACACGATGATCATGTACTTCCCGGAGAATGGCGAAACCCATCATGGCGTTGGCTCCGAGGCCCCTTTCCTCATCATGTCCGGCTCCAACTGTAACCTCAATATGTCGGGCCGCTACGTTCGCTTGCCATTCCTCGGCAACGAGGGCCACAAGACATTGGGCAACTGGTATACCACCTTGCTCAACGCCCACGGTAACCCGATCAAGCACTACGGAGACTTGGACCTAGAGATGTCTCGCAAAAAGTTTGATCAGCTGGGCGCGATCAAGCAGTTCCTAGTTTGATCCTGCAAGATTTAAAATGATTTGGAAATCCATTACGCTGCTTTTGCTGCCGGTCGTATTTTTGACGTCCTGTCAGACCGCCACAATTCAGATTCCCGTCCTGGACACCAAGGGCGATGTCTACAAAACCGAGGGCGCCA
>CAWVZQ010000646.1:0-2103 GCA_963934405.1 uncultured Opitutales bacterium
CGAACTGAGCGTAGCGGTGGTTTTCGTTGCGAGGGACGGAGAAGGTTACGTCGTAAGGTAGAACGTTTGAAAAGCCACGGTGGCCGATTTGAATGTTCTTTTTTAAAATGTGCCCGGACATGAGAGTTGTGTTTTTTGCGAGGTTTTCGCTGGAGAATTGCCCCGGAGCGATCCAGAAGGCCATGCGGTTAGTGGTGGAAAGTGAGTTTTTGTTATAGGCGATGCGAAGGAGCCGACTGGTGGAAACCGAACCGGCGCCGTCGTTGCGAGAACCCGCCTCGGTGGGGTTAAATGTTTCGGGATGAAAGATTCCTCCTGCGTCGAAGTTGGAGGCGGACTGGAGTTGGCGTCCGTGGTCGTGACTGTCGATGAATTCCTTGCCTTTCCACTGGAGTGAGTGGATGGCTCCGGCAAGGCGTGAAGTGGTGGTGACGACGATCTCCGAACCCAGTGCAGGCCCACGAATGGTGGCATCTCCGGAAGGTGGAATGATACGAGCTACCGAGCTTGAAGGGGAGCCCCAGCCTATTCGGGAGACGGTAAGACGTTGGACGGAAAGAGAGCCGTCTGCAGGAAAGGGATCGAGTCGGAGGTGGGTGAGGGTGGCGTTGGTTTCCAGGTGGAAAGTAAAGTCGAAAAAGTCGTCGGTTGGGTAAAGCGAGACGGAGGTGGAACGAATGGAATCGTAGCCTTGCTTTTCGCCTCGCCAGAAAAGTTGAGCGGGTGCGTAGGTGTTTGCTCGACAACGTAGGGTGACGAGGAGCGGTCCGCGTGTTCCCGCAGGTAGAGCGGTTTTGAGGAAAGGGTCGTTAGTCTTAGAACGGAGGGACACGGCCTCCTGCGCTTGATCCATCTTCAGGTTGCCACTCAATTCCCATTCGGAATGGATGACTGCTATCTCGCGAAACTCTCGGCTGATGAGAGGTTCGCCTTTTGGTATGAGCCAACGGGCCTCGCGAACGATTGTCTCTGCGGGGAGAAAGCTTGTGACCGCAAACAGAAGCGCGGCTTGAGGCAACCGAAGCTTCGGGACGTTCATTTGCTACTCTTGATGAGCCAAGCGATGGCAGCGCTTGCGACTAGTTCGTGGCCACCATTGAAAAGAGTGACGCGGGCTTTTGAAGATGCGCGGCGAAAGAGTGGTCGCTTTTTTCCATAGCTGAGGTCTTTGCCGGAGAAGGCATGGGAGTCGGGTACTTTGGCGGTTTGGACGAGTTCGTCGATGAGGGTTTTCGGAACTTGGTCTTTTTCCTCTGCGACTGCATTGAAGGCGCGGAGACTGTGGCTGACGGGGACGCTTCCGGAGTGACCGTCTCGAATGCCGGCATTTATGTCTAGGTTTACGATGCCCTTTGCTTTGGGCAAGTAGGTGAGTGGTGACCGTTTGTGATATTGCTCATCCACTTTTTCTGATGCCTTGGGAGCGCCACCGCAGGAGAGTTCGATTTCACGTGCATATTTCCTACCCTTGGCTTTGCATTCGGCGTGCCAGGCCGCGAGGTCGGATATGGGTACCCAGGCCGATACACCTGCCCAAAGGTGGGGAGCTCGTCCGGCCATGAGGAGGCTCATGTAACCACCGCCCGACGTGCCGATCAGGAGAATCCGCTTCTCGTCTACATTGGCTTGTTTCTTGGCATACGCTACCGCATCAAGAACGTCTTGCACGGCGAGATCGGAGCCCGTGGCCTTGGGGTTTCGGTTCGGGCCTTGGAAGTTCGGGTGGACATAGGCCCAACCGTTTTTCACGCAATGATCCTCCATGGACTTATGAAGTTTCTGGCGGTAGTCGGCGCTCCAGGAATGAAGAGTGACGAGAAGAGGGACAGGCACATCGTTTTTGTTCGGAGCAAAGAAGATGGCAGGCTGTTCGGAACCGTCTATGGAACTGGTGATTCGTACCTCGCTAACTTGGCCATGGAGGAGTGCTGGAATTAGAAAGACTGCCGCCCAAGAAATGTGGGCGATAAGATGCCGTTTCATTTTCATTTCGTTTTTGTCTGGGCGAGGATGCCGCGGTATGTTTTTCGTGCGTGCTCGTAGGCGTCGATAGCGTCCTGCATTTCCTTCTGGGCGATTAGCTTCTTCTTTTGAGACCAGCAT